>JABXGU010000477.1 GCA_016550415.1 archaeon
ACATAATTCACATACCTAACTCTATTATCTTTTCAGAACTCTTGGACATAGATGTTGATGGACGCCTAGCTTATCTAGCTGATGGTACCTTCGGACTCTACATCGTCAATGTCTCCATCCCATCCGCACCCGTGACTATGGGATCAGTGGATACGCCAGGAAATTCTACAGGCATTATAGTTGATGGCAACCTCGCCTATGTTGCAGATGGTTCTAGTGGTGTACAAATCATTGATATCAGTAATCCAAGCAGCCCCGCCATCATTGGCAGCTATGACACTGCGGGAAACGCTCGTAGACTGGCATTACAGGGTAATACACTCTATGTTGCCGATGGACCTAACGGTCTTGTCGTGCTAGATATCACTGACCCAACGAATCCATACTTAGTCGGTACCTATGCATTATCCTATGCTTGGGATGTTGCCCTCTATGGGGGCATTGTTGTGGTTGGTGCTAACGATGGTGCCTATTCCTTCCGGATTGGCAGCCTTGACACCTTATCCTATGTGGGCTCTTATTCAGGTGGCTACGAGTTCTGGGATGTCAGAGTTCGTGGCGATGTCGCATATATTGCTGCAGGTGCTGATGGATTTCTTACGGTAGATGTCAGTGACCCAGCCAATCCCGTTTTGCTGGATAGCTACTCTGTAGGTATCAATTTCTGCCGCAAGCTCGATGTTCAAGGTAGCCTAGCTGCAGTAGTGGATTATCCCGGTTCTCCCTGCATCCATGTGTTCAATGTCAGCGATCCAACTGATATCACTCTCTTACAATCTATTTCAGGAACAGGTCTAATTGATGTATTCTTATATGGCGAGCTCTGCTTCTATTCATTTGTAGGTGGAGCTGGATGGCTCAATTTTTCAGTTCCTACAACATACTCATATTATCAGGTGAATTTTGGCACGAACATCACTGCTCTTTGGGTGCAAGGATATCATCTCTATGCAGTTGACTATCTGGGCGGTTCTGGTGTAGGCTTATACATCTTCGATATCACTAATCTTAACAGTTGGACCCTAGTGCAGGCAAGAACCCGTCTTAGCTATCACTACGATATCTTTGTAGATGGTGATATGGCTTATCTAGGTGCGGGAAGTTGGATGACTCTCTATAATGTCACCAATCCATACGCCATTGGTTTCGCTGATGAGACATTTGATAATTCTTTGGGTGTATGGGGATTTGGTCCATATGTTGTAAGTGCTGAAGGTAGTGGCGGTGTTTCACTTATCAACACTACCGACATCTATAGCCTCATGGTCGAAGACAACTACGCTGATGCGACTAGCGCCATGCAAGTTACTGTTCACGGTGACTACGCTTACGTGGCAAATCGTTCATCTTTAGTGATCTTACGCCTCTTCCGTAGCGCTGGCTCAACCTACATTGCTGGTACTCATAATGCAGTATCGGTAGCGATTGACACCACAGATACTACCATCGAAAATGCCACACTCACATACCTAGCCTACATTCCTCCAGGAACCACCATCTCCTTTGAGATGTCAGCCGATGGAGGCACCCACTGGGAGACTGTAACAGCCGGAGTTGAGTACAACTTTGCAAACACTGGCACCGACCTTCGATGGCGTGCCACACTCATCACACCCCTGAGTGATCGCAGTGTACACCTGTATGGCGTCAATATTGACTACGAATACACCGAGATCACTATAACGCCACCTATTCCTGGTTTCCCCTTCGAAGCAATCGTGATTGGTGCATTATTCGCTTTCTCGTTCGCAATGCTCCGTCAGCGTAAGCGACATTAAAAGTCTCTAGCCGGACGCTTTCTACAGCGTCCGTCCTCCCTCTTTTTTCTAGGATTATATGGAAATTCCATTTGACGAAAATACAATATTATATACATTTTCTAAAGAAACATTATTAATTGTTTTTCAGGTTAGCTAGGAAACACAATTCATTAAATCTGGAATATCAATCCTACTCTAAAGATAATGTATTTTGTTGAGGAATGAAATTGGATATACAGGTTTTCAGAGCTGAATATACAGCGAGAGTTCTTCAGCTAGCTAACAAATATGCTTCATTTGATGGAACTACAAGTGGAGCTGATTTGGTAGTATCAAAGTTTTTTCCCAAGGGCTTCTGGATTGCTAAAGAAGATAATGAGGTAGTTGGTTTCGTCTTTGGATATTTCAAAGATGTTCCACCAGACGTGCTAACCCGTTGGGGTGCTTCAAAGATTGGTGAGATCTCACTATTGGTTGTTGATCAGGATTATAGAAGAAAGGGAATCGGTACGGCACTGCTAAGAAAGGTAATGCAGGAATTCAAGAGGGCAGGAGCTGACCAAATAATTCTAGCTTGCCCTGCTGAAGCAACAGAAGCAAAAAGACTCTATGAAAAACTTGGATTCGAGATCAGAGCCTACTACATGAAGCAAAAACTGTAAACAAAATCTAGGTATTCCTAGGAAAATCCCTAGATTAAATTAAATTCCAAAGTGTATTATATAAGAACACACTCAACTTAACGGCACAAAAAAGGGTGCATGATTATGGTTGAAGCAAAAAATGGTGATACTGTCAGAGTGCATTATCTCGGTAAATTCCCTGGAGGAAAGGTCTTTGACACGTCCATGGAAAAAGAAGCAGTTAAAGCAGGAATTTTCCAAAAGGGACGTGATTACAAACCTCTCACCGTTACACTGGGTGCTGGGCAGGTAATCAAGGGATTCAATGATGCAATTGTAGGTATGAAGCCTGGCGAGGAAAAGACTGTGACACTTCCCCCTGAACAAGCTTATGGAAAAAGCGGGTCACATCCAATGGCTGGAAAGACTCTCCAGTTCAAAATCATTTTAGTTGAAATAATTTCCAAATGATAGCATTCAGAATTGCAGGTATGCTTATATAGAGTCCCTGAGACCAAAGCCATCAACAGGGCGTAGAATTAGATGTATAAGATTCCAATTCATCCCGCTGTCAAATATTCACGTCATATGCTCTGTGTCGGACTTTTAATCACCTTCATTGGACTTTACGGTTCTCTCTTGATTGCAGCTCTGGGCACAGCTATATTCGTAACAGGGTTCATCATGCAGTTATATCTGAACCGTACAATCTCAAAATACAGAGTAAAAACAAGTTTGAGCATCGATTTTCTCTTCCCTGAAATCGACAATTGGGCAATAGCGCCCAAATTCGTGGATATGCATGAAGAAACCATCCCCACAGAAATAAAACTGGACATAACTACAAAAACACAGTTACTTGGGATAATTCAAGGCCATGGACGAAAAAGCCGCGAAGCTGCAAGCCAATTAGCCACAGCAGGCGCCAGTGTGATTCCCGATGTAGTTCCGTTACTTAAACATGAGCATCCTGAAGTTCGGAGCTTAGCTATCTCGATTCTCAGATACTTGGGAAGTCGATCTTCTGATGCTGTTCCTGACCTAAAAGATTTCTTAGAAGAAACTAACATTGAATTGCGTAATCAAGCAATCTGCACTCTTGCCCTTATTGGTTCACAAGCAAAGGGAGCCATTCCTAGCATTGTCAAACTTCTAGACGCGGAAGATGAAGATACAGTTGTTTGTGCATCAATTGCAATTGGACGGATTAACACAGCCAAAGATGTGAAAAATAATACTCTAAAAATGCTTCAAAACCTGTGTGATAATCCAAATGTTTCCATCCAACGAGCTGCCAGCCTTGCTATTAACTCACTAGGACATGCTGACGACAAGAATATTCAAATCCTAAAGCAAGGGCTGCGAGATAGAAATGCCATAATTGCTTTGCTTTGTGTAGAAGCTTTGGGTTTAATAGGCAAGTCCGTTAAGGATGCTGTTCCTGATCTCGTGGAGGCCTTCAGTAGCCAACATCCAATCATTCTCGTCAAAGTGTCTCACGCACTCTATCGAATTGGATATGACCCACTTGGTCTTCTACCCCATATCCTCAAGTGTGCTCGAGCAGGGGAAATCTATGTTCGCATGGAAGCCCTTGAAATTATTGAGGAGATGGGTTCAATTGCTGAAGCAGCAATTCCTGCTTATGTTCGGATGCTAACTGATCGCAATACACTTACAAGAGTCGTTGGAATCCGCGCCATATCTTTCCTAGGGGAAAGTGCACGACCACTTGTTCCACAACTGCGAAGAGTATTATCGGATCCAGCAAGAGCTGTTAGCTATCATGCTAAACGAATACTGGAAATGCTTGGTGAACCTCTCGAAGAACCAGAAGCAGCTGCGGCTGAAGAATCAGAGTAGATTTGATTGTCGCAGCTACCTGCATACGCAAACCTTTAGTCAATAAACTGGCATAATTTCATAGACTTTGAATGAATCGAAGTGTAGGGAAAATTATTTTCAAGGGCACATTAATCTGGCTCA
>JABXGU010000478.1 GCA_016550415.1 archaeon
GTTCAACATTCGAAGCACACGGCAATTATCCCATTAAGAGGCTTGGTATTTTAATTTCTATTCCAGCCAATCAAAAACACTATTATTCCATTTTTTGGAGTCTACAACTGAATAAGCCCCAATAATTAAAACATCAATTAGCAAGGTAACAAATATTATAGCATCTGATAGTGCAGCCAGATATGGCGAAGCGCTACTATGGTGATAGAGGGTGCCACATAAATCAACATCAAAATCCTTGAAACGCCAGAGGAAAACTGAGAAACCTCGCCGAAAAGCGACAGTAAAAACAGCTCCACGAACGGCACTATTCCTCTGCAAATGTGGCACGAACATTGACAGTATTATCGACATTGATGCATTGAAGAAACATTATGAGAGACGACCAAACATTGTGGTTGTGGATGACGCTCATTTTTGCATAGAACAGGGACTCAACCTAATTCAGGACACTATTCGAAAGGAAAAAGTTGAACGCGTTGTTGTAGCTGCCTGCTCTCCAAGACTCCATGGTGAGTTACTAAGTAAGACAGTTGAAGAGGCTGGACTGAACCGTGGTTACCTAGCCATTGCCAATATTCGTGAACAATGCAGTTGGGCTCATTGGGATAACCCTGCCGCAGCAACAGTCAAAGCTCAGATTATGATTGATGCAGCGCTCCTCACTGCTCAGCATGCTGTGCCAGTTCACAGTGTCAAGATCCCTATTATAAGGCGTGTAATGGTGATTGGAGCAGGAGTAGCTGGTATTACTACCGCATTGAATCTTGCTGATGCTGGTCATGAAGTTGTACTTGTTGAGAAGAGTGGTTTTCTTGGCGGCCATATGGCGAAATGGGACAAACTATTTCCAGTACTAGATTGTAGTCTTTGTATACTCGGTCCCCTCATGACCCAGGTAAATTCTCATCCTAAAATCAGAATTCTAACATTAAGTGAAGTCACAGATGTTCGGGGGAATCCAGGCGCCTATGAGGTGACCATACGCCAAAATCCCAGGTATGTGGATTTGGAGAGTTGTAATGGCTGTAACAAATGTCTTGAAATTTGCCCAGTGGAAGTAGCTAGCGAATACAATTATGGTCTTGGAACACGGCGCGCAATTGTTAGACCATACCCGAACTCTGTTCCACTGGCTCCTTACATTGACATGGATGAATGCGTTGGATGCCAATCCTGTGTTGGTGTCTGTGAAAAAGAATCAATTCGCTTTGAAGATACAGAACAAACACACACAATCAAAGCTGGTGCCATTGTGGTGGCTACTGGCTTCAAGCCTTTCAACCCAGAGCATCTAGCTGAATTTGGATATGAGCGATACGCTGATGTCATCACTGCACCAGAGCTAGAACGTCTCCTCAATCCCAATGGCCCATCTGCAGGACATGTGATTCGCCCTTCAACAGGAAAAACACCAAACAAGGTAGCCTTTGTCCAATGTGTAGGAAGCCGAGATTTTCGCATAGACCGACCCTATTGCAGCCGTGTATGTTGCACTTATGCAGTCAAGGAAGCAATACAGATTCGCCTGGCACAACCTGAGACAGAAGTCTACATCTTCTATACAGACATGCGGACCTTTGGGAAGGGCTTTGAAGAACTCTATGAGCGTGCTGCACGTGAACATGAAATAACATTCATTCGTGGTCGTGTGGCAGAAATTGAAGAAGATCCAAAATCACACCAATTAATAATCCGCGCAGAAGATACTGAACTCTGTGAGCCTGTCGAACTTCCCGTTGACATAGCTATTCTTAGTGTCGGTATGGATCCAATGCCTACAAATCCCACATTAGCTAATTTGTTGAATGTACCACTTGATGAGAATCATTTCTTCTTAGAAAA
>JABXGU010000046.1 GCA_016550415.1 archaeon
AATGCGCGGTGGAAGAACCCGCGCTCCGTGAAGTAAAGAAGAAACACTGGGTCGCCTGTCATCTATACGATTAATCTCTCACCCCAAAATCGAAAAAATGCATGTCCATAATCATGAGGTTGTCTACAACACCCATGGTTTCGTAATTATACACTTAAGATTTGATAATGTGAAGGCAATGGGTGGGGCATCGATGAACACAAGCATTGCAGTTGGCACAGGGGTGTAGGTGGTTTAGATCCGCCTTACGTCTTGTATTATCTAACTGGTAGACATTTCATTGGACAGACTTGTTGTTGTTCTCTTTAGGACGCCTTTTCTTAGAATAGTAATAACTAGCATTTACAAAAATGAAAGTGATCATCCACCGCAACAATCGTGTTCTCACTTTTTCCTTCGCCAATAGATGATCACTATAATAACCATGATAAGGACAATGAGGCCAAGCCCGAGCCCCAGTATTAAGAGCTCAATAGGAAATGGCGGGGGAGCGATCACCGGTCTTGCAATGGTAAAGGAATCTAAAAGGCTGAAATCGGAGTTGACCGCGGTCACGGTGACGTGTGTGGCATTTACATCGATATTACAATAATGATACTCCGAATAGGCAACATCCCCTGATTGCCAAATCGGCGCCGTCACATTAATTCCCGCAAGCGGAGCTCCTCCACCTCCCGTTGTGACATAATAGATTCCATCCCGTAGAGTACGATAGTAATAATGATCATGTCCCATGAACACCAAATCGACATCATACTGGATAAACAGCTCATGAAAGTCCTCCCGAATCGTTTGCGCTTCCTCCCAGCGATCCGGCCTATTCGAGCGAATTGACCAAGCAGTGCGATGATAGGTTATCACCACGAACTCCTCTGGATCAATATCCGTCAAATAACTGGTTAACCAACTCATTTGCTCACTTGAGCAGTTAAACTGCTGCGTCCCCCCCAAAGTATCATCGAAATAATCTTCGGTATTCAAGAATATGAAATGGACGCCCATATATTTGAAAGCGTACATTAATTCCGTTTCGCCGGGGGTATCTACCACACTACTAAAATCAAAAAATGTGGTGTAATTACTGAAATCCTCATCATTCACATACCACGTCTCCGTGTATTTTTCATGATTTCCCACCACACCATAGAACGGAATCTCCGCCGCCCATACCTCCTGAATCGAATGGTTAAACCCTACCCATTGATCCCAGACACCTCCCTGCAACACCATATCCCCCGTATGCACGACAAACTCCGGATTTTCTTGTAAATACATCGCTACCAACCCTTCATGCACCGGCGACACCGCCGCCGGAAGGCCATGGGACCGCGTATCTCCATAAGCCACAAAATTAAATCCCTCCAACTGCTCCCCTTCGTGGGCCACACCTAGACTTCCCACCGGAAACCCCCCTCCTAACTGCACACACAATAACCCAATCAGAATAACAACACCAACTCGCAACTCACCAACACCACACTTCCTACCCATTTTATCATTAAATATTCTTATCGACACCCTGAGAACGAAAAAAATGGTCTTCTACTCCCCCCAAACCCTTTTTCTTGGATTTTAAATCGTTTTGAGATGGGGGTTTACACTTTGGAACTTTTCCTTATATACGTCGCCCGGATTGTAAACCATCATCAATACACCCGATTATATATAGAATCGTGGAAAGGGGACGTGTCTTGAATTTACAGGCTAAGCCTGGAAAGTATTGGAGATTTGTTTCAATGCAAAAAAGATTAGGTCTAAGGATGACATTGGTGGTTGGGCTCTGTTTTCTTTTCGTACTAACCCCAATGCTGGCAAGATCATCAGTCACAGCAGCCCCACCTGAATTCACGGTTCTTGAATACGCCTATGGCAGCGAAGGTAATGAGATAGCCTATGCAGTGATCGAGGTTAGCTCCGGTGGATTTGTGATCGCAGGCCACACACAAGGTCCACCTTCCTATGATACCTACTTATACGTTGTAAGGACGGATGCGGAAGGCGCATTGCTCTGGGAATACACCCGTGAAGCACCGGGCGTTGCCGTCGGTTCAGATATCATCGAATGCCATGATGGGGGATTTGCAATTACGGGATTCTATCAAATTCCGCCCTCATATGGGGATATGCTGTTGGTGAAATTGAATGCCAATGGACAATTCGATTGGGAACATACATATGGTGACAACGATGCTGCAGAATGGGCTTTTGCAGTTGTTCAGTTGGAAACCGGTGGGTTCGTTTTAGCTGGTTCTGTTTCTGGAGATAGCGGGAACATGGATATGTTTCTGGTAGGAACAAACGAACTGGGTAACCAGCTCTGGGAACAGCAATACGGCGGTCCAGATACAGATGAAGCCCGTGCCATAATCTTGACTCGCGATGGCAACCTAGCGATTGCAGGTCGTTATGGTGGATATGGCAGTGGCGGTGGACAGATGTGGCTAATGATAACCAATACGGCGGGGTATAACTTGCTGGATGTCGTGTATCCAGAATTTGAAAACAGCTGGGCATATGCAATCGTCGAATGTGTCAATGGGGATTTAGCCCTCGCCGGTAGCACGTGGAGCTTTTCTCCGTACGACGGGGATTATGCCTTGCTCCGTACAAATATCGCTGGTGATGTACAATGGGCTTACAGTTATGAACGCGAAACTTACGACTATTGCTATTCCTTAGTGGAGACCTCGGAGGGCGACTTTGTCCTGGCAGGCTATACGAACTATTTCGACTTGTTATTGATTGGCACCGATGCGGACGGAAATAAGCAGTGGGAGTTTAGTTACGGCGACTACTTTACTGCGTACGCCCTATCCATCGTCAATTGCCGCACCGGCGGCTTCGCCATTACCGGGGGAAAAAGTGAACTCTATCTCTCATTTGATATATGGTTACTTCGCCTCTTCGTTGAAACACCTTCCATTGAAGGGCTCATCGAGGACGTTGAAACCTTAGAAACAGACGGCTTACTCAACCAAGGCCAGACCAACAGCCTCGTCCAGAAACTCGAGGTCGCTCTGCAATTACAGGAGCAAGGACAGCTCACCGCGGCCTGTAACCTTCTTCAATCCTTCATTGAACAAGTCGAAGCCTACTTGAGCGCAGGCATCCTCACTGAGATGGACGCTCAACCCCTCATCGAATACGCCACCACCCTCATCAACGAGATCTGCCAAGCCTGATCAACAAGCCACTTGATGGTGCTCCACCTGGGAGCACCCTCTTCACTTTTTCACAAACAACTCGATGAAATAAAAAAACAATGAAAAAGAAAAAGTGGTCGTCCACCCCAAACGGAGCGTCTACAACACCCGTGTTCCCGAGTGATACACCCAGACTCCTTCCCGTACAAAGTCTTCCAAGGTATTCCCGTGGGGATAGCCCAGAAGAACATGATTACTTAGGATGTAGCCCTTGCTTTTGGTGGTTTTCTAAGGCGCCAGACAACAAGAGCAATTACTACGACACTAATGATGGTCGCTCCGCCTATTCCGAGGACCAAGATTGGTGGGATAATCAAGGATGTGAAGAGGCTTGAGAGGCGGACTTCTTTGTAATAACCAAGGTCTTCCTGAATGACGCCAATGCCGCCTGGATGAACTTGCGCGAGCTCCGAATCGAGGTCGAGTGTAACCAATTCCTCATAGTTGTGGTTCTGGTAGAGATACACTTGCCGATTCACCGGATCGAAGATGTTGCTGTACTTGGTGCCGTAAGTGCCTTCACTGTGCACGGCGTCCAGCACATCACGACAGGCTTCCACGGTGAGGTCTTCTTCGGAGGTGATGGACGAAAGCATGAGCGTCGCAGTGTTATACCGAGTACACGGGTAGCCACCATTAGAGTGGTTCGCGAGGTTGAAATTCGTGGACACCAGGAAAGGCGCGCTGTTGATCCGGGTGAAGTTGAACTCCCCATCATACACGCTGACCACAACCGCATCCCCGGCGGCATCCGCGAAGTGAAGCTGACACGCCCACACCGTGCCACAATAATGGGTCTGGAACCAAGTGATAACCTCACTCACCGTCCCACATTCAAACATCACAGCTTGAAGGATATTCGGGTAAAACGCATCCCGTTCCGGATGCGGATTCATCGACAACGGGGGAAGCCCATTGGCATCAACACAGAGCCCCTGATCATTCATCGCACCCTGAACCCCATCGCCAGGATGATTATGATAATTGAAGCCCACCCCCACGAATCCATGGATCATGAGCGTCTCATATGGCGTCGTAATTTCTTGCGCTGGGACCAGCCACAGATAGGTCCCTTCTAACAAATAATCCTCGTTATTCCCATAGAACACCGTATCCCCAATGGTTACGGTGAAAATCGTACACGAATCCCCAACCTGCCCATCCGCCCCCTGCAGGATCCCCGACACGCCTTGTACCGTCCCTGTCTCGTGTACTGAATATCCAACGATCGGCACCAGCAACCCCACCACTAACACCACAACAATCCCGCATCGAAACCAGCGTTCACCCGTCCTATCGCCACTCATAACCACCCCTATAACCCCCCCGATAATATAAATTCAACATTCGATGGAAGAACTACCTGGCGATATACACTACTTTCAATTTCTATGGTTCGTATCAACTCATCGAAGTCTCCGCTACAAATGTTACGTGAAAAAGAAAATGGTCGTCCACCCCAGCTGACTCTACAACACCCACGTTTTCGGAAGATGCAACCAAATGGATGGTTTCGCTAACTTTTGGGAGTATTTCGATATCAGCTATTTACAGCAAAAAGTTTTCAGTGACTAACCTCCTTTGTTAGACCAGGGTCGTCATTATTAGCTGAGGTGTCTGAAATGCAGGATGTAGTATCAACCGTTTCGTTAGTTATAGCTTCCGTGAGTGTGACATTAGGCGTTGTCTATTATTTATTGAATTCCCGCCATGCACGGAAACGCGAAAAAATCGACATGGCGATGCGTCTGTACATGACCTACAATACCCAAGAATTTCACGCCGCCGATGCCCTGCTCCTTTCCACCGAATTCACAGATTACGCTGACTTCACAAAGAAATATGGGTCTCCCCTCGGCCAAGAACCCATCCATCTTGCATTCCGGAAAGTTACTAGTGCTTACGAACTCCTCGGCTTCCTTCTGTACCACAACCTCATAGACCTAAGCATGGTGCAAAACCATTTTCGAGTCGAAGCGCATTGGGAAAAGGTCAAACCAATCATGGAAGCGGCAAGGATCGCATTTAACGATCCCAAGTTCTACGAATACTTCGAATACCTCTACAATGAATGGATCTCCGCGCAAAACAAGTAACCTGTTTTCAGCAAAAATGGTTCCAAAAAGAAAAGTGGTCGTCCACCCCAGCCTGGTGCTCCACTCCTTTATGGTTGAACACCTGGGCTACTCTGTTTCTTCAGGTGCGGATGAGTGCTCCTCGGCCATCAATCGTGGCTCAAGGAAGATCTTGAATATGATACCAAGTGGAATTCCAATAATCAGAGTCCACACCACAAGAGGAACCACAACACGGAACACAATTTCGTCAACCGAAGGAGGCCAAATCAAAGGTGGCGCAAAGTTGAAAACCACAATGAAAGCAAAAACAAAAGCAAGAAGAAAGGCAACACAAAAGACACCACAGGTCCGATCCAACCGCGAGATAACCGTCTTTTCAACATCTCCTTCCGTCAAGTAAACTACATCCACTTCAACATAACACACTCCTTATACAAAAATAATGGTTCCAAAAAGAAAAGTGGTCGTCCACCACAACGGAAAGTTACAACACCCGTGTTTCCACCTGAAAATAGGACAAACCCATAATCAATACTCTGAATGCGCCTGTATTTCGCCTAATAGCTGTTTAACGGCCTCAGGATTTCGCTTAATAAGCCGATTTTTCCGTAGATTTTTTTCTAATATTTTATCAATCAGCTTACTTTGCCCTATCCATTTTCTGATAAATTGAAAACCACTTGACGGATTCACAGCAGTAAATACACTGATGGTGAATTCTAATCCCTTTTTCAAGATATCAAAATGCTCACCTTCATCTAGTTGCGCTAGAATCACATCGGTGATTTCAAAACAGAATTTCACTCTTACCTCATTAAGAAACGGGGGGTGAGCCAATGCGACGAGAATCGCTCGCTTTTCCAGATTATTAGCTACTTCAATCCACTCCGAAAACATGGCCCTCAACTCACCAAAATCCTCTTCCCCAATCATCTGAAAACCAAAAGCCACCGCTTCTCGCATCCGCCAACGCCCATCATTTGCCAACCTTTTCAAACGGTCTATCAGTGTCGGATCCTTAGTTTTAGCATAAATTTCCCCTAAACATACCGCCGCACAGAAGGCTAGAAATGCCCGGGGATCATTAACACCCGCTTCATCTTCAGAGATATCCGCCCATCTCAATAACACCTCTAAATTCGAATAGATTTCTGCCAACGCGAACGCCAATTCCAAATTAGCCCTTGGTCCGGGCAGATTCGAATGCGTAACCACAAACTCCTCTAATTTGTCAGCATCACCAATAATCGGGCTAAGTCTACTAGCCCACTCGTCCCTTTTTCCCATACACTAAACTTACTCCGCTAATTATAAAGAATCTCTGGTGTTTTCCCCAATGAAAAAATCCCGGAAAAAGAAACAGTGGTCGTCCACCCCAGCTAATCGTGTACAACACCCGTGTTTCACGAGTTCATACACTCAAACTCATTGGAAAAAATTCTTCTATAAAACAAGAAAGGGAGAATACTTGTAATACGGATACAATTGGATAAATAGATTTGAAAATGCGCGAAACCAACACGGTGACGAGCGAGGATGAGGCTTTAATGCTCATCAATTTCTATGGAATCGTTACCCTATTTCCTATAAAGGGAACCCAATTTCCCAGTTTGTACAAGGCGATAAAAGGAAACCGGGATGAGAAACTCAACAAAACCTGGACCTGGGGAGATAACCTCGCCCACACAAAACGCCTACACTATGGGAAGTTCATACGAAAACAGGTTACACTCACCTCACTGGAACTCTTCCCCTACCTCTTACGCCTCGCTAGGGAACGCCCACTCGGTCCTCACGCACAACGAATCCTCACCCATCTCCGAAAACATGGAAGAACCTCAACCACCAACCTCAGAAAAGCCTTGGGCTATCACAAAAAGGAGAAGAAATCGGAATTCATCCGAGCCATTGATGAACTCCAAATTGCCTTCGCCATCGCCATCGTTGATCGAGAACCAGCCCCACGCCACACCTACACCTATGACCTCATCGAACGCTGGATGCCCCCTGCACTCCTCAAACAAGCTAAAACTCACCCCCTCGAGGAAGCCAAGAAACGAATAATCACCCAACTACTGACAACTGGCGTAATCACAACACCCAACCAAATCACACGATATATCCCAATATAACCACGAAAATCCAGTTCAAAGCAATCCACCTTCAGAAAAAATGGTCGTCCACTCTAGCGGATCGTACAACACCAGTGGTTCCGAAGATATTACACCTAAACTCCTTCCAGCACACATCGCCTCCCAAGGTCGTCCCACGGAATACCCCAGAAGACTAGGTCTTTTCTAGGCACAAGTCTGTCATAAACGAAAGGGAGGAAAAGGAGAACTAGTCGAGGATTCGTGAACTTTGCTAATCAGAGCCTCTGGTTACTAGACCGCCCACTAGTCCGATAAGAAGGCCAATGAACCACGCAAGAAAAATGTAGAAAGCGTTGTTTGTCATTATCCAGAGGACTGATCCAATTACCACTCCAAACAGCATTCCATACAGCACAAATTGCACTAACCTACTTCGCTGAACCATATCAACCACTATTCTAAAATCAGAAATTCAAACCCTTTAACGTAAGCATTAGGCACATTGCACTAAATTAGAAGCTTCTCCTCACACAGTGACATACAAAGAAAAGTGGTCGTCCACCCCACCAGATCGTACAACACCCGTGTTCCCGGCATATACACCCAAACTCCTTACCGCACAAATAGTCTTCCAAGGTATCCCCACGGGAATGTCTCAGAAGAAAAGGAAGTATGATGTAACCCAGCCTTTTTGAAACGTACGGTTTCGTCTAACGTATGCACCGTGAACTTCTAAGAACGTACAAATATATACTACATAAGCACAAAAACCAATTCATTGGTCGTACACCATACTATCGCGACCAAATTGAGGGAAGTTTCAATGCACACCAAAAGAACACAATTAGTGATACTACTTGTTGGACTCATTACAATCTTTTCACTCTCCACAACACCTGTCACAGCCATTCAGAATGTCACCTACAATCCTGTAACAAAAACGTGGACTATCATACCCACAAATCTCGATGATACCGCCAAT
>JABXGU010000479.1 GCA_016550415.1 archaeon
AACCTGTTGGCACATTAGAGCTCGCCGACTCCTTAGGTCTTGATGCGGTAGTCGAAAAACTGGAATTCATCGCCAAAGAATATGATGACTTCTATGCACCGCATACTCTCCTTAAACAAATGGTCAAAGATGGCAAGCTAGGGATGAAGACCAAAGAGGGCTTCTTCAAATACTAACCAATGACTCTTGGGCATAGCTACTATGCCATTCTTTCCTTTTTAGATTCTGATTCCTCCGAACATCCGTGAGGTCAGACCATGCGAAAAATAATCCAGATGGGCATGGGTTCTTTTCAATTCATGGTGAATGCCCGTCGGGCGATTTTCTACACATTCCTCACGTTATTCATGGCTGAAGTACTTGGAGCAAATTTCATTCAGCTCGGACTTGTAATTACACTACCAATGCTTGCGAATGCAACAATGCAAGCATTTGTGTGGGGACGGATTAGCGACCATATCAGAAGGCGACGACTACTCATTGTCATTGGTGAAAGCTTTGCTGGAATTGGGTATCTAGTAATGTGGGCCAACATCACAATCTGGAACATTATCATTGGTTTAACAGTAATCGAAGCCGTCTGGTCAATGTCAAATACCGGGTGGTCTGCTCTTTTTGCCGACTTGACTGAACCTGATAAACGTTCAACGTTAATGGGTCGGATCAATGCAGTAGGAATCTTTGGTAGAATATTCGGAGCAACGGTTATTGGGATTTTGTACGATTTTCCTGTTCCTGGTGCTGGTTTCTTCTGGGTATTTCCTATTGCCGCTGGAATCATGTTCAGTAGTGTTATCACCTTAGTCGCTACAGTGCCCGAAGTCCAACATCCTATAACACCAAATGAAGGTCATTACCCAATAATACCTTCTAATTCAAAACTCAGTTTCTGGGATCGATATCCCAAAAAATATCTCATCTTCCTTTGCGTTTGGTCTTTTATTACAATAGGCTGGATATGCTATCTTTCCCTTTTTACTATCTACTTAAGAATTGGCCTTAATCTCAACTCAATTGAAATCAGCCTTGTTCGCAACGTCAACTCAGCTGTTGGTCTCATCGCTTCTCCCGTAGCAGGAATACTTGGAGATCGCATCGGTCGGAAGCCAGTCATCATTGGTGCATTTATTATCCAAGCAATCACTTCCATTTTCTACGGGTTTATCAACACTTTACTTGGTATGCTCGTTGTCAATGGAATAAACGGAATCGTACGTCCCACCGCCCACACACTCGGTTATGCTTTAGCCGCAGATATGATTCCTGAAACCCGACGTGGAGGATTATTCGGAATATACAATGCTGTATGGACGATCTCTTTTGGAACGTCTCCAACCGCTGTAGGTGGTATATTTTCAACTTGGCGAATGAGTGATTATCTTAACTTAGGTGCTCTGCCTGAAGTTGCCGCCACACAAGCCATTATGGACACCTTCTTTCTTTCTGCCGGTCTCGTCTTCATTGGAACAATCCTCTTCGGAGTCGCCATCAAAGAACCAGA
>JABXGU010000480.1 GCA_016550415.1 archaeon
CGAGACACGATACTTATTCCAAATGCGATCGTTACGGCAATGACAATTGCACTAATGGGAAAACCTGGAATTTGCGGCAGGTTTGGGTAATCAACGATGATGTGGGTAATATAACTCCATGTGGACAATTGTGTCCAGTTATCCTGAGCTTGTACTCGGAAGAAGTATGATTCTTCTTCGAGATTTGTGACTTCGTGGTAGGTTTGGTTAAGAATCCATTGAGATGTAAGACTTGTAAAAGTGCCATCCGTATCCATCTGCAGTATGTACCCTGTGATTTCTTGCCCGACGAGGGGAGTAACATCCCAAGAGATTACAAATGTTCCATTGGTATCAATATCAGCCAAGGAGAAAATGAAAGGTGCTGGAGGTGGTGCAGTAGGATTGCTTACAATAATATTCACCGTTTCAAAGCAGGTGTGACCTACAATATCATAGGCAATTACTTTCAGAATATGCTGAGCATTTGATGTGTGGGTGGTGTCCCAATACCACTGCCAAGGAGAAGAATCTAGTGTGACATTCAAGATGGTATCTATGTAGATTTCAACCTGATTAATTCCATTTACGTCATCGGCGCTTAATGATACAAGTATTGTGTTTTTCAATCGTTGATTTTGTGTGGGAGTGATAATGTTGAGATTGGGGATTGTGTTGTCCACAATAATTGAGATTTGGTGCGTAGCAGTTATGTTAGCAACATTATAGGCAACAGCTTGGATAGTGTGGAGGGTCTCAGATACTTCTGTTGTATTCCAATTATAGATGAAAGAGGCATCTGTCAAATTTAATTTTGAAATAGCATCAACCTTGTATTCCACTTTATAAATGCCGCAGGGGTCATCAACATTCACCGTTAATGACACTATATCTGTAACAAAGCTAGAGGCGACAGGATTTGTGATTTGTATTATGGGGAGACTGTTGAATTTTATCCAATCCCAGGCACCAGCACAAAGTTTGAAACCCTGGACTCCTAGTAGAACACTGTTATTAGTGGGCATTGTGTGCCAAGTATCATTTGCAAGAATTTCTAGGGTGCCGCTCCCAGCGTAATTGAAGATAACAGGTCCTGAAGTTGTAAAATTGTGAATAAAGACAGCAGATCCATGAATAGTCAGTGTTCCATTGACCTCTTCAGCATAATCGTTGAGAGAAGCTAAGTTTGAGACAACACCATTATCGAAGTTTTGTATATCGAAGCAATCGAGAAGGATTGTAGTAATATTGCTTATTGCGCTGCCTGTGTAATTGGCTACTACTCGGAGTTGGCAGGCTGTACTATTCCAAGATTGATAATGTTCAAGGCTGAGAGGGAGCGAGTAAGAAACATGATGCCATTGTCCATCCATTAGTGATGAAGTGACTTCAGGTAGAGTCATATTGCCATAATAGCTTGGGTACCATCCAGTTTGCCGTTCGAAGACGAGGAAGACAGATGCATCAGGTTGATTCTCCCAGCCCACTCCTTTTATCCAGAAGCTAATGCGACTTGCTGTAGAGAAATCGAAGGAGTCAACATTGATGCCAATATCATAGCCCATATATTTTTCATGGCTGTAGGGCTGATACCAAAAATTACCCACCCCAATGTCTGTTTGTGTAAGATTGATTGCAGATGTGCCTACTTTGAAATCGCTTGATGTGGATATTTCTAGCTTGGTGTCTTCTGCCCAACCATACCATGCGCTGCGATACCATTTGTCAACTGTCTCTGTTATGCTATCATTGTGGGTACTTTGGAACCAAGCCGTATCAGCGTAAACCGTATTGATGTCATGGATGTGTGTTTGATTGCAGAGTTCCAAAGCAATCTGGTATTGATGATCAGGATTACGCCAACCCTCAAGATTTCCTGCTCCATAACAGAAGAAGCCGACCATATCAGCTACCTCTGCAACAGCAAGCAAAGCACTCTTTGTGTAAACTAGGGGGTGAGGAGTCCCCCATGAAAGGTAATCGGTGGCTGCTGTCAGAAAAAGTAATGGCTTATCAGGATACTGCGCTTTCAAACTCCGTGCAATCTCGCAGAGAACTGTTCCATTCTGATCATAGTTGTCATAGGCAATACCATCAGCTTTAACATAGTACCCGTAGTCTTCCTGTTGCGTGATGAATTCAGCAGGAGAAGGCCATTGAAAAACAAGAATTGTTGGATATGCGACCTTGAACCAATCATAAAAGTAGTTCATATAGTGGGCAGGCACAATCCAGGGTGTGTCATATCCCGAAGGAGTGCCTAGGGCAGGTTCCTCCTCACTGATTGTAACAGCCCAAACATATTGTGGATCGATATTTGAGAATATGCCGTTAAGGCGATACTTCACAGCTTCAGTAGCATTCATTCCATAGACGACATTTTCCTTATCCAAATCTCGCCAACCGTAAACACCAGCATCAGGGAATGGCCAGACATCCCACCAAGCAAGGTCAAGGATAACCTTTACGCTGTGTTGCGAGAGGTAGATGACATTGTCTTTAATAGTCGAGCCACCACTCCAAATGGCATGCTGAATAATCACATAATCAGCATATCCCACAAGATTTCTGATTCGATTATCATCAGCATATCCATAGAATCCAACTTCACATCCTGCAAGTCGAGCAAGGCGCGAAGCATTACGGATGAAATCAGGAGGAACAGAAGCAGAGTAAGATTGTGTTAATGTCCCTTTTTCTCCTGATGGTAATCCCCCTAATTGGTTGTCTCTAGAGAGATGTTGACAAATTGCTACTTTATCAAAATTAATTACAAAAACAAAGCTGCTCGATGCAAAGAACAACCAAATCAGTAACAGACTAAGAAAACGAAATTTCCACTTTAATACCATGCAGAAGCCTCCATTCCAATTACAGAATATTATATTGATTATCTAAAAAAAGGTAGAGGATGATAATCATCTAAGTGTGAAAATAACGATTTCTATGGTGCCAATGTGTTCACGTTCATGCTCTATGAAGCGTCGTAAGACCTTTCTGAAGGTCCATACTTCCTTAGGATGTGTTGTATAAGCTGCCCGTGTAAATGATCCACCTACCTTTTTCGAAAAGGCTTTTCTCAGGATTTGAATGGCACCATTTCGTATAGTTTTGAGATGTTCGAAAATGATTTCTTTATGTTGGCTAGAGCTAGGTGTTTCAATGAGCATTTCATACTCTTTTTGAATGGTGGCTCCCAAGCGTGAGATGTACCATTCTTCTGCGTTAGCGATATGGTTTAGAGTTTCTTTTATTGTCCATTTTTTAGGCATTGGTCTGGCATTTTGAATATTTTCTGGTAGAGCTTGCACGAGTGTAAGAAGGTCTTGACGATTCCATTGCATTAGATTGAGAAAGAAATCTAACTCTTTCTCGGTTACTGGTATCTTATCTGATGTAAAGAGAGCAACAGCTCCTCCTGCTTCCCCCAGTTCAGAAATACCATGAATCTCTTCAACTACATCAAATTCCAAAGAGGAAATCTCCTGTTGAAGTCCATGCGCTTCGAGAAACTCGGAATATTTCTTTATAGCAGCAGGAAGTGAATTGAGAACCTCTCCACGACTTTCTCCTCTAGCAAAGCATCCGGGAAGCTCAACGATATGAGCATACCAACAATGGTCGCCCTTTTCCAAATTCACTGACCAGACATCTGGCTTCATTGCACGAACCAGGATTCAAAATTAATTAGTAGACTAATTATCAGAAGAAGAACAACACTTTATAATTATAGTCTATTGCGCTAAACAGAAGGTTAAAGGAGAACAGCAAACCGATATCATGAAGACCTTCAAGGAAATCAGATAGAAAAAAGGAGTTCATCAAATATGGTTTCAGAAAGGTGGATCCCCCTTGGCAGCCTACTAATCCTAATTGGCAGCATCATGATTTTTTTTACGCAAATCTACATGATACAATACTACTTGAATTTATCAGCAGAATTCCCCATGTTTCCTCCTGAAGCTCAGCCTCTAGTTGGATTTGTTCTCCAGCTCACTTTGGCATGCATAATTGGTGCTTTGACTAGTGGAATCATGTTAGTCATTTCTGTACTGATAATTTATCTTAGGAGCGCTACGATTGGTGGATTTCTCGCTATTCTCTTTGCCATTCCAGCACTAATTACTACGGGTATCCTTGGGATAATAGGTGCCATCTTAGCAATTTTTGGTGGGATTATAGCCATGGCACCATCGGTGAAGAGACCCAGAAAACAGCAATCTGAAAAATAAGTAATAGATATTCATCTTATTCAGCCAATAACTACTCAACCCCAAAGACATTGATTGACTATCAAACTGGCTTTACTGACAATTTTTAGGTAGAATGGGTACAAATATGAATAGCAAGCAGCATCTGAGACTATGGTGAGATGTCATGGCAAAGGAAGATGTCCAAACCCTAATCAAGCGATTAGACCAGGTACTAGAGGATGGAGTAATTGATGAACAGGAATTTCGTGAATTTGAATTCCTAATGCTGGAAAGCCTACGATTCATCCTAAAGATCTTGACTGAAAAAAAATAATCTGAGAAAATACAATTTTTCAGAACTACAACTTAGGATTATAGTTTTGGAAAAAATGGGATGCCCCAAGGTGGTCAGACCTCAGACCCCAAAAAAAAGCTGAAGGAGAGCAGCATAAAAATACACACCTCGGGGCAGCGATAACAACGGTTGGAATTGGAGGGAGGAACAGGGAAAACACGTTACCTGAAGGCTTGCAAACATCAAGACAGCGAAGCTTATGAGGACCATGCCGATGCTATGACTCCGATTCTTTTGCACCAATTTTACATTTGCAATGAATCGGATTTCACTCATAATATAATATCATGATGAGGAACCATATAAATATTACTTTTTTTACGTTTAAACGAGTTTAAACGTAAGTTATCGCAGTGTGAAGGAACTTATGGAGAAAAAGGTTCCCCGGTCATTCAAAATCGTCTAATCGGCGTTGTGGTTCACGTCGCTTCTCCAACTCTGGTTCTTCTGGTTTCCTAACCTGCTCCTGATCTTCATCTAATCCCTTGGAGGAAGGCGCCACATAAGCATCAAGGCCCATCTTTGACCCTGCTGGAAATTTTATCCCTAGTGGTTCCAAGACTTGTTGGAAAGCTAGCTCCAATTTTCTCAAGTAATCGGGGATATCGATTTCATCCTTTGTGGCAAATTGGGTAGGCTTCACTGTGAATGTACGCTTAGCATAGCGGAAGGGCTTCACTTTGACGAAGGTTACTTCTTTCCGTTGTTTAACAGAGATGCCCCGGTCTGAGAGTTGTTGTATGGCTTGGTATGGCTGAGCTAGACTCCGCCTCTCTCGTCCCTCCATTGCTTTCCAAGCAATTACTCTGTACTCCATATCCTTGATTGAGAAGGCGCCTTTTC
>JABXGU010000481.1 GCA_016550415.1 archaeon
AGATGCTTTCCTCTTATACCACTGGGATGCCGGTCAAATGGCTGGTTTATCATTAGGTAATGCCTTATCTGGTCAATATAACGCCGGTTTTACCCTGTTAAGGTCATTTCTGGAACTGATTCTCAATGGGGCCTTCTTTCAATGTCTAGCTCAAAAGGTATTTAGAGAAAATGCCAGTACCCATTTAGAACCTAATGATAGTTTACGGTTGTTAGCTACACATTTATCCACCGTGATTCGGGAGTCGGATATAGATGATTCAGAGATTGCTAAAAACTCTATAGCTATCTTTGGTATCCTCCGTGGTGACTGGATACAATATGCTTTTAGCCTGAAGACCGGTTCTATCATTCAACAGCTAACTGATTGGGGTATCTTCAACCATCTCGGTGATAATCCTAACGATGTAGTACGTGGTCTTTATTTTAAATTATCCAAGAACGTTCATGAAATAGTAGAGTATACGGACGCAGGTAGAGCGATAGAAGAAGGCAAGGAATTATTTGAATGGCCAACTCCGGTCCTGTCTAAATCGTTAAACAGTTTTTTGGAAGACTTTCATTTAGCTATGGAAATAGGAGTGATAACAATTTTAAATATATTAGAATCTAATATTCCCCGCGAAAATCTCCTAGATAAAGCTCGACAGCTAGAAAATGAGGAGACTTTCAAGAAGGCGTATCTAAAACATGCTTCGCAATTACTGAAGGAATGGTACACCTAAAAATTTATTAGGAACTGAAATTTGACCAAAACACTGGCAATTGATGCATAGTTCAATGGATTGGTCAATATCCTGCACGAAAGGATGGATTGTTGTTTCAGGCGTACATTGGGGAAGATCTTGATGAAACCCAGCTTCACTGGATATAATTTCTACCAGCCGTCATTCAATAGTTCAATGGAGTGAAAAGGAGATTGCCCTTTATGGAAGTTGTACGGACTGCGAATCGACTCGTCGATTTACATCAGGAAGGTGCGGGATTCCTGTTTAACGATTTGCGGAGAATTGCAAGCTATCGGTTCTGGGGAACACTACATAAAGCCAATTGTCAACAATTGATTAACATGGCTATCGGTTCAAGCTGGACAGACAAGTATTGGTTTTCGACCCGAGCAGAGGCAGTGAATTGGATTAATCAGCAGATCGACCCACATGGCCGCCAATGGCGATCTTGCACGGGGTGTAATCCATAGAAATTGACGATCCTTTTATCGTCGCGAAATGATTGAAAGTATAATACCTGGGTCATAATCTCGTTTAAATCTTCCAAAAGCATCGGTATTTCTCCCTTGACTTCTCCTGCTATCCCCGTTATATTTTGAGCATATAATAGGGTATCAGGAGAAGTATGCTTAACGACAACGCAAAAAGGCCAAAAGAGCGAATGGTTCACGTTCGCCTCCAGAACAAATGCATAAGCAACTCCGAATACGTGCTGCCGAAGAAGATACTACTATTCAGGACTGGGTGTCAATGGCAATCAAGAGGGAACTCGATCGGCAAAACCATGAAAAGGACAAGGCTCTATGAAAGATGCTATTCAACTCGCCGAAGCATATCTAAAAGATATCCATGACATCTACCAAACCGGAGGCGGTGTCAAGGAAGAATCTTACTATGGAAGCTTGGCAAACCTTCTGAATGGCATTGGTAAAACCCTTAAGCCCCAGGTCAAGTGTATTATCCAGTTGATTAATCGTGGTGCCGGTCGTCCGGATGGCGGACTCTTCACAAAGGAGCAATGGGACCACGGCAATGAGGAAACACCGCTATTGGGGCAGGTGCCTTCGCGTGGCGTTATTGAAATAAAACCAACCGACGATGATACCTGGGTTACGGCAGAGAGCGAGCAGGTATCAAAGTACTGGAACAAGTATCAGCTTGTCATGGTGACCAACTACCGAGATTTTGTATTGGTCGGCAAAGATAAAAATGGTAATCCGGTCAAACTTGAAACTTTCCGGCTTGCGGAATCGGAAGCTGATTTCTGGATGAAAGCGGCACATCCCAAGAAATTCGCTCAGGAATACGGAGAGACTTTAATTGAATATCTGCGGCGTACTATGCTCCTTGCTGCACCGATATCTTCTCCTAAAGATTTGGCATGGTTCCTTGCGTCATATGCGCGTACTGCCAACGCCCGCATTGAGGGTAAAGATATTCCGGCAATGAAAAGTGTACGTTCTGCCCTGGAAGCCGCCCTTGGCCTGAAGTTTGTAGGCGATAAAGGCGAGCATTTCTTCCGCTCCACCCTAGTTCAGACGATATTCTATGGTTTATTCTCAGCATGGGTGTTGTGGAGCAAGAAACGGAGCTATACTGTACCGGACGTCTTTAGCTGGCACGACGCTCTATGGGAACTCAAAGTGCCAGTCATGCAAGCATTGTTCGGGCAGATTGTAACACCATCCCATGTTGGACCACTTGAGCTTGAAGATACCCTGGATTGGGCATCTTCAACCCTCAATCGAGTTGATAGAGCCTCTTTCTTCAGTGCATTTGAGGAAGGTAAGGCTGTCCAGTATTTCTATGAGCCATTCCTCGAAGCATTTGACCCAGAGTTGAGAAAAGCGCTTGGTGTCTGGTACACACCACCCGAAATTGTACAGTACATGGTCTCCCGGGTTGATACGGCTCTAAAAGAAGAACTTAATATCCCCGATGGATTAGCTGACCCGAGCGTATTTGTCCTTGATCCGTGCTGCGGCACTGGCTCATATCTGGTGGAGGTGTTGCGGCAGATTCACAAGACACTCAAAGCCAAGGGTTCGGATGCGCTGTTGGCCAGCGATCTTAAAAAGGCAGCGTTGCAAAGGGTGTTCGGCTTTGAGATATTAGCAGCACCATTCGTAGTATCACACATGCAACTGGGGCTTTTGCTCCAAACCATGGGAGCACCGCTTTCAGACGTGAATAATGAGCGTGCCGGAGTCTATCTGACCAATGCCTTGACCGGCTGGGAGCCGCTGGACCCGGAGAAGGAAAAGGCGTTTCAGGCAATGCTTACCGGCTTCCCGCAGCTCCTTGAAGAACAAGCAGATGCCCGCAAGGTGAAACAGCAGGTGCCAATCCTAGTTATCCTGGGTAATCCCCCTTACAATGCTTTTGCTGGCACCGCTACGACGAAGGAAGAAAAAGACTCCGCAGCTCTCTACAAAGAAGGACTTATCAAGAAATGGGGCATCAAGAAGTTCAACCTTGATGACCTTTACGTACGCTTCTTCCGCATGGCGGAGCGGCGTATCGCCGAACAAACCGGCCGTGGTGTGGTATGTCTTATTTCTAATTTCTCATATCAGGCTGAGCCCTCTTTCGTAGTAATGCGCGAGCGTTTTCTCAGCGAGTTTGACCGGCTATGGCTTGACAATATGAATGGCGACAGTCGTGAAACCGGAAAACGTACCCCTGATGGCAAGCCAGACCCTAGCATATTCTCAACGGAATATAACAAGGCTGGCATTCGTGTAGGAACCACCGTATCGCTTCTGGTTCGGAAACTCGAAAGAGAAGAAAAGCCGCTTGTAAGATACCGCCAGTTTTGGGGAAGCAATAAACGCGCTGAACTGCTTAACTCTTTGAACATCCCCAACATCAATAGCGATTACCAGCCTCTACAACCGGTTAAGGATAATCGTTACTCATTCCGCCCTTCCAAAGTCTCCGCGCATTACCTGGCGTGGCCAAGGTTAAATGAAATAGGAATATTCTCTAGCAACGGTCTTATGGAGAAGCGTAAAGGCGCTCTTATGGATATAGACCGAAGCCTACTTGAGAAGAGAATGCAACTATATTATGACTCCAATATTGACTGGGAGTCCCTGAAAAGCTTGAAGACAGGACTAACTCAGGAAGCTGCGGGATTTAGTCCGAAAAAGACTCGCGACAAAGTACTCAAAGCCGAAGCTTACAATTCTGGACGCTTGTTGAGATACGCGTTACGACC
>JABXGU010000482.1 GCA_016550415.1 archaeon
GTAGTTTGTGTCAAACCAGCTAGCGATTGCACCGGATTGCAGGGCGGCTCCAACGGATTGAAGAACATAAACAATTAGGAAGCCAAAGAAGTCTCTAGCCCAGAATGCTGTAAGGAACATGGAAGTTCCGAAGAATACGAAAGCGAAGGCTAGAATCCAACGTTGTCCTATCCAATCGCCTATGCCACCTGTGGGATAATCTAGACTTATCTGAGTTATCATTCCGATTGAGGCTAGGATACCTACTAATGCGAATCCTTGTGCTAGTGGACCTACTGGTGCTAGCATTTGTGCTACAAATATTGCGTAGAATGTTGTGGACATCATGAAGGACAAAGCGCCAAGAGGAGTGAATATGCTGGCAATCTTAGCTAGGTGTTTGACTTGTTCAGACTCCTCTTCTAATCCAAAGAATCTGGCTACCCAGTCTGTCACTTAGAAGTCCCTCACAAGATTAGTCGTATTATACTCCGAATTTTAGGCATATGGACAAAGAGGAGTTGATAAAGCTTTTGTCACCGAAAAAACATTTTTTCTCCGGTATCTTCCAATTTAGTTGATTCTAACATTTAAGAAATCTGCAATTTACAAATTATATTTGAGAAACTATCACATAACCTTAAAAGAATGGCTTAACAGAGCAAAACTTGAGGGACACTCACATCCAATTGGAGGCATAAGAATTGCCACATGACAGATATGTCTTCAAGTGCCTAATGCTGGGACTGGATGACACAGCTACGAATAGTTTTTCTAAAAAATCGATCATCAAACAGGTATCTGTAGCATATAAGAAAACTGTAGGAGTCAATGTGGGTGTCCATTCATGCCAATTTGCAGGCAACAAAATTCGACTGCAGATTTGGGATTTTGATGTAGCCCGACATCACTGGCTTTCATTAAGATCTATGATTCGTGGTAGCAATGCAGCTATCTATCTCTCTAATGTAAAACTCCTCCACCACATTCGTCAGTTAAGGAGAGAAGTGCAACACTACTGCAGGCGAATCCCTGAACTATTCCTATTATATGGGCGTCCGCAAGAAATGGCAGTACTCAAACAACAACTCCCAAATGGTAGATATTGCAGTTATTTGACACCTACCGAGGCATTAGCTAAGGTAGCTATGATGGCTTACAATCAATATATACACAAAATGACGGAGATACCATTTGCTTTTGCTTCAATTAAGCTTCCTTCTTTGAATCTGGATACGCCTAGAGGTGATACCTCTAAGTTTGTGAAATCAACCGTATCTCCTCAATTTCTAGATATTTTAGAACAGGGAGAATTCTTCCCTGAGAAAGGCATTGTAATAATACAAGCTTATGACGCTATTTTCCAAGTAAGCATATTTTCAGGAAATGTGCAGTATATTCCCCAGCGCTGTTATTCCTGCCAAAAATGCATTCACAAATGGCAAAGCCTTTGCCTGATTTCGAAAAGTGATGGCTGGAGTAATTTTCAATTGAAACAGCAGGAACTTGAGGTGCTTGGGAAGATACACTCAATTGCAGCAGAGAAGCTACCATATGAGGTCCAATGTGTAATTCAGAAAAATGTAGATCAAGTCAGTAAATGTGAGGATTATGAGTTCAGATTAGGGAGTACATTTTTGAAGGACCCAGTTGCCCAAATTTTAGATACTCTTATTGAAACCGCTGCCTAAGGCATTTTAACCTGTTTTGTATAAGGACAGATGAGGAGTTATTCTTTATGGGACTACTTGGGGCCCACATATCAATACAAGGTGGTGTCCAAAATGCACCTGAGCGAGGTGCAGCAATTGGCTGCGAATGCATACAGATATTTACAAGAAACCAGCGACAATGGGAAAGTAAGCCACTACAGCCTGAAGAGATTACGGATTTCAAGATCCACATTAGAGAGTTTGCCATCAAAGCTGTGGTCACCCATAGTATTTACCTTATCAATCTTGCATCGCCAGATTCAAAACTCAAATCCAAGTCTAAAATCGCATTCCTTGATGAAATGGATCGTTGCGAACTGCTAGGGATTCCTTATCTTGTATTTCATCCAGGATCTCATAGGAAGACAACTGAAAAGGATGGAATTAGCCGGCTTGTGGAGTGTCTCCAGAATCTGCTTAACAAGCGTCCGAAACAGAAGGTGACCCTATTAATTGAAAATACTGCAGGAGCTGGTGATCTTTTGGGGGCAAATTTCGAGCAAATAGCTGAAATTCGTGACCGTGTAGGAATACCGGGACGTTTAGAAGTGTGTTTTGATACAGCCCATGCTTTTGCAGCAGGTTATGACCTTCGAACCTCTAATGTATGTTTGGAAACATTAGATTGCTTCGATAGTCAGATTGGATTAGAACACCTTAAGGTGTTTCATCTTAATGATTCTCGTAGTGAACTTGGTAGCCGACGTGACCTTCATGAGCACATAGGGCAGGGTCACATTGGTTTGGAGGCATTCCGCTTAATAGTAAATGATAGCCGTTTTAGTAAACATCCCATGGTTCTTGAGACACCAGGTGATGAAGACGGTTTTCGGAAAAATTTACAGCTTCTCTTTAGCCTCCGTGAATAATTGATTATA
>JABXGU010000483.1 GCA_016550415.1 archaeon
AAGCTTAGGGGTTTGTCACAATGAGGGCATAGCAAGGGGTCGATGCCTGTATAGTCAGTTTGACGTTCAGCCCATGTGGGCTGGGTATCTTTATTGGAATCATCAGGATGTGATTGGTTCAAGGCATCACGGGCTTGGCCTAGATAGTGTTGTTTCCATCTATTTGAGAAAAGACCTGCATAACGAATCATAGGGAAATGTTTATCAGGGATGTGACGGATAAGACGAGCGATAAAGGTGTGAACCTTTAAGGTCATGAAGGAGGTCTTTCCACCTTCAGCATAATCTTTATAGGAAAAGCGGACGATCTTCCCGTTATAGTAGGTGATTCGGTACTCGGCCATGACTGCCCTTTTCCTATAACGGCCGATGTAGTGAACACTGAAACGTGGATCGAGAAGAGAAGCGCCGATATGAGCGTACCAGGTTAAATGCCGGAGTTTATTGAGCATAGAGGCAAAACAAGGATATTGTTTAAGGAAATCTTTGGATTTTGGAAAACGCCATTGACCTTCACGATGGGCACTTTTCATTCGGATAGTGATTTGGTATTTCCAGCGTTTCTTTAAGCCGCCATGATGCATGAGAAATCGGGGGTCAGTCTTGATCCAACGATTTCCATCAAGGCTAAGGCCTCCCCCTGTGACGATCAGATGGATATGGGCATGCCAATTCATATCAGCGCCAAATGTATGAATAACGATGAGGATACCCATACGCATCCTCTTAACATCCCGAGCCCATTGTTGTATGGCTTCGGTAGCTGAATGAACCAAAAGATTGAGGCCGGCTTGACGATTCATCATGATGACGATACGCAATTGCCAAGGGATAGCCATAATCAAGTGATGGTAGGGGACATCTAAAAGACGATTGAGTACTTGGCTGGACCAAACATCGGTGGCATGTTTTCCACAGGTAGGGCAAAAACGACTCTTGCAGGAATGAGGAATCAATTCAATGTGTCCGCAATCTGCGCATTGGTAGATATGACAACCTAACACTGGAGTGCGGCAAGCCAATACTTTTTGGATATTTAAAATACAACGGGCCTAATCCATCGCTTGTATTGAGCTACGAATTGAAGCCAGTGTACAGCAAGGATAGCTGCAATATGGTAACGAATATGAGGGGCGGGACGAAGCATCGTCTTTATTTTGTTTGGAAGTTATCTTCCCAAACCTCATCTTTTTGCTTTCTTTGAAGAGATTCAATTAACTTCAGCAATCCATTTTCAACTTTGTAATGGAGTTGATCCGATTGTTCATATTCATCGCCATCGATTTGATGGGCCTGTTTAAAACTCTCATAACAGGAGTGAAATTCTCCGCAGGAACCAAGGGCAAAATTGAGGTGATTCAAATACTCTTTTAGACTCCGTCGACAGTAGCCTTCCGAGATGTTTCTGGAAATGCTGTGGGCAGCATCGATACTATTGGAAGCCACCTTTTTGAGCTCGAATGGAAAGTCAGTAAATACCTTACAGGCCAGGATGTAAAGGGAGATCGCATCTTGCCAAACTCTAAGCTTTTTAAATCCTCTATTGATATTTTTTCGTTCCATGATTGGTTTATCTCATGGATTGTGATATTTTTCAAGGAGGTGGGAAAAGAACCCAATATTCCATCTTTCCACCATTTCATTATTCCAATTGTGAGCGAAGCGAACCAAGTTCAAATCCTTAAGGACGTTCTGAAATCAGGCGTTTCTTTTTTCATCGCTTCTCATTATTTTGATCCTGATTTATCTTGTGAATCCCGTCTAAAATTTATCCTTGGCTAGTAAATCAACGCAGTTTAAACAGACACAACACAGCGGCCCAGCCCGAAGGCAGCAGTTGCGGCGGCTTTTCCAACTCCCTTCCATATTTGACTATCATCTCAAGGAAGAATTTCGCATGGAAAAATGCCTCAAGCATCGGTCTTGTATGCATTGTCCAATTTGCGTTATGTTCCGCTTCAAATTGCTTTCCGCTCGCACCAGCTTTAATGATTTCCTCGAATTCCCTGCATAATAGTCTGCCAGTCGGGGCCAGGTCTTTTAATGCATCAACGATTCTTCTTGTTTCATCCTGAATCCGGTAAAACTTGAAAGAATGATGGTAGAAGCGGTAAATGGGGTCTTCGTAATCCCAATGAGACTC
>JABXGU010000484.1 GCA_016550415.1 archaeon
CTGGTTGACCCTGATAAAGTCGCTGCCTCAAATATGAACCGCTGTGTTTTCTTCCGACCCGAAGACCATGAAACCAAATACAAGGTGGAGGCAATTGCAGAGCGTTTGCCAAGACTAGCTACAGATACCATCGTTGAACCCTATCCCCTACCAATTCAGGACGCTCCCAGCAAAGTGTGGAATGTAGATTTGGTGTTGGTAGGAGTGGATAACCATTATGCACGTTTCCTACTCAATGCAAAGAATCTAAGCCTTCAACCTGCTCGCCCAATTGTCAATGGGGCCATGGGCAGGGATTTTGTATCAGTTGAAGTATTGGCACCACCTCACACAGCATGCATGGTATGTTCTTGGAGCCAGGATTTTGTAGACCATGTTTTAGCTGACCAAGTTCGGGCTCAGTGTGACCCTTTCTTCGTAGATACACTTCCTCGCTTTCCCATGATTAGTTATGTAACGTCTGTGGTAGGTGCTGTGATGGCTTGGGAGGCGACCCGCATCTTAGTGGGATTAAAACAATGGCGTCAAACTGGTGAATGGCAGGAGGGCCTTGAGCCAGCTATTGGCCGCTTTATTCACTATAATCTTCGTCAACACAAATCTCAGAGTGGCGTAATTATGCCAAATCCGAGATGCTCAGAAGTTTTTTGTCGGAGTCTACGCAAAAAAATGCAATCTAATTCTAGATCTGGGACCACTTTATAATCGTCCTATACGCTTCATTGCGCTTTAGGTTATATTTTGAAACCGTTGGGCATCATATTCTGGTCTGCATCGCATTAAACTATATTGCAGATATTATGATGGGGGAGTACGCCGGAGAAACCATATTGAGAAAATCACTACAACTGCAATCACCGCAATTGAGCCAGCAATGACGAGTAACATACTGAAGGAAATTGGGAAAAGAGAGATTGTGAAATATTCAGCATCACTCATGGGCAGCCTTGTGGCTCGTCCTGCTGAATCATGCACAATAATAGCGTAGTCAAGGCTCGTCCCAATAATATCTACTGCGGGGATAGTAGCTTGATAGGAGTTATCACCCACTTCTGTGAACTGAATACGATGTAAATTTCCGTTAGAAGCAACTCCATAGGCTACCTCCACGGTTTCTATATTGTCATCGTCAGTTACTTCTACGGTGAGTGTCAAAGGAGTATTAACCCACCAGTGGGTGACTGGTATATGAGTGGCTGTCGGAGCAGCAAAATCCTGTGTAGCGAAGTAGATATCTAAATCCTCTCCTCGTCCATCTGTCCACACAAGACAGACTCCATTTGGACCTGTACGCATTGTGAAGTAGTCACCTGGTCGATAATAGTAGAGTGCAGTGCCTTCGCTAGTTACACGAACATTTGGGTGGAAGGAAGTTCCGCCATCATCAGAATAGCTATAGTAAATATTCCACTCGCCATCACGTCCATCAAGCCATGCAACATGAATAGTGTCAGTTTCGTCAATATGCATCTCCACCATCCGCTGAACGCCAGATGTCATATTATTAATCATTACTGGACTGTTCCAAGTGAAACCGCCATCTGTTGACTTGGTAACGTAAATCTCAGTGTAATTAGCGATGGATGATGTACTCCCAGAGAAATCCCATGTGCCTGCTGAATAAGCCAAATAAACATTGTTCTGACTATCTGTGTCGACCACATCGATTATTCCCACCTCATCTGCTTCGAACGGAGTCACAGCAATTTGGGGCGACCATGTTGCACCACCATCATCAGAGCGGCTAATCCATACATCTTGAGATGGAGTTCCACCCAATCCCTGCCATTCGTTAGTCGTTACGAAAAGAGTACCATTGGGGAAGCAGGTAATGTAGGGTATGTAGGGTGTTAGTATTGGTGTTGTAGGCTGGAATGTAGCACCTCCATCCACGGATTTTGTGAACCGCATATCAGTTGGGTCAACGTCGGCGTAGAAATCCCAAACAATGTATAGGTTGCCCTCAGCGTCGACACACGCAGTCTCTTTATCATCGAATCCGCCTGTCGTGTCGCTTGCCTGTACAGTAGGCAACCATGTAGCTCCACCATCTGTGGTCTTTGCAACACCAATGCCACTGGTTACATCATTCCAATCTAGAAAAACGAAATAAGCATTATCATCTGCATCAGCAACCAGCCACGGATCTGATTGCCGGTTACTCTGGATAGTAGGATCCATAAGGATATTAGGACTCCATGTTTTGCCATTATCCGTTGAGTATGAAAACCCTACGCGAAACCCAGGACCTGAATGGCTTTCTGCTTCTTTCCACCCTGCAAGTATTCGTCCATCACTCAATACTGCTAATGTGGGCTCCACTTGCCATGCGTAGGGTGTAGCATGGTCAATAATTCGAACATTTTGGCCGAACCGAATATCATCACCATCTACGTGGTTCTGCCCTACTACTGGGGAGGAGACATGAGAAAAGAATCCTGCTTTAACTCCTTGAGGGATAATTAACAGTAGCTGGGCTGCGAGGAGAAATATGAATAACAAGATCGTGATGGATGATTTTCTATGCATTGTTAGCACCAGTAAAAGGGCTTTTTAGCCATGCTTGGGTTATAGCTCTTCTGTTGAAGGCAAAGGGAATTAGTGTCGTAAGGGAGCGGCAGGGAAGATATAGAAGACAGAGTCAGGCTAGGGTTCCGTTGAAATCTTTGGGTTCTAGGTAAATCTAATAAAAGAGATGGAAATTTCTGCCTTCATCCTTCAATCTCTTATAGATGAATCAGGAGCCATGAGTTGCACTCTCTAATGTATCAAATCAGGCAGAAGGGATGAAGTACCTTGTCAGTGGAGAAGCAATTGTCCTATCGGGAATTTCTTTTAAGATTAAGGAAATTAGCGAAGAAGGCACTTGAGGTCTATGGATTTAAGGATGCAAAGCTCAAATTCATCTATTATAGTGGCAACGGATTGTATCAGGTTGCAGTCCCCGAAATTGGTATATCAGATGGTCCCTTTGTTCCTGGACGATATGCATTGAGGCTTCATCAACCTGGTTACATGAGGTCTGAACACATATCTTCTGAGTTGGAATGGTTATCAGCACTAAGAGAAGTGGATATCGAGGTACCTGAGCCTATCAGAAATTCAGAAGGGAAATGGTTAACCACCGTTGAAAGTGAATACAAAGTTCCAACTTCAAGGAACTGCACCCTCCTCCGAGGGGTTAGAGGGAGACTTGTTAAGAAGAATCCTCGTCCATGGCACATGAAAGCATTGGGTAGAGTAACTGGCAGATTACACACACAATCAATAGGATGGAAGCTTCCCACAGGTTTCAGGAGACGACACTGGGATTGGGAGGGTCTTTTTGGTGATGGTGCTGAATATGGTGTTCCAGCAAAAGATGTACATGAAGCTATTCCTAGGATTCATCGCGAAAGATTCACTAGAGTAATATGTCAGGTTCAAGAGGCTTTTGACCAGCTCGGGAAAAGTAAGACTGTCTATGGGTTGATTCACGCAGATTTAGGTGTAGATTCAAATGTCCTATTTCTTGAAAGAAAAGCTCGACCAATAGACTTCGATGATAGTGGATTTGGATACTGGATTTTTGATCTTGGAGTAATCCTTGCTCATTACATAAATGAATTCAAGGATAGAACTCCTAGAATGCGAAAGGCGTTATTAGATGGGTATGAAGAAACAAAACCATCCATAGATGTTGACTACAACTATCTTGACCTCTTCACAGCTGCA
>JABXGU010000485.1 GCA_016550415.1 archaeon
AATGATGGATTCACACTAGCTAGAAAAGAGTGTGTCAGGTTTGAACGTGAATATAATATTCCCAGGCTAGGAATTTCGACTAAAAGATAGTCAATATGACAGAAGGCAAAGGAATGATCAAATTGGAAGCCAAAGCCAGAAATGGGTGTTTTTGCAGCAGCAGGATCGCTGGGATTTGCGTAGCCAAGACCTGGTGCTGAATGAACCTCCCCTACAATATCGAAAACCTTGTAACCTACTGGAGAGAAGAACTGGTCCTCTACAGAAATATTCACTTGACTGCCAGTATGACGGTTGATTTGTTCAGCAATGTGATTTGGAAAAATGATTCCATCAGTATTTGAATCTAGTGCATTCAAGACCGACTGTGCATCATTGCCAACCATGCTCGAAACATCCCAGTTCCCAACACTTGCATAGGCTTCTGGATCAATACCAATTAACTGGAACTCGAGGCTTCCGAGTTGGGCAGGTACTTCTACAAAAGCCATGGCGTTGTCAACACCTGGAATATTCACTATGTCTGAAACCTGGGTAGCATAGACTGACGTAGTGGCGATGCGGATGTCTGCACCTATATAGTAAGCAACTTGCTGGTCAAGCTGATTTTGATAAGTCTGAGCTTCGACTGCTGAATAGGTTGTGATGGAGAAAGTGAGAATGAGGATGAGGAGAAGGGGGATGATGCGACCTCGCTGTGCTCGAACACTTTTTGTGAGTAGTTTAGTCTTTTGACCGAAGAAGGGGCGTATCAAATATGAAAAACCAGCGACGCCAAAACGTACTATTCGTGCTCCAACATCAGCTAGGAGAACCCATATAATTACAATTATTATGAAGAAACCAAGGGCATATTCGTCTGTTAAAGGAACCGTTAGAGAAAAGGTCGTAAAGGGTATAGCGAGAAGAGAGACGATGAATATGTATAGAATCTGGACTTTTTTATCAAGTATCCAGGATTGTTCAGAGCCACGAATCGATTGATAAAGTTCTGCTTGAAGAAAAGAGCGGATTGAAATGATTGTGAAGGCTAGTGGAGGGGCAATGCATAATATGCCGCAGAGAATCCAGGCAACAGGGGAGAATTGAGCTAGGGAAATGAAGTGGAAGAATACGGTAAAGTCAAAAACGAGAAAGCTAGTTGCAGCTGGAATCAAGCAACCTACAAATAAGCCTAATATATTCCCAAAGACGAGACCCAAAGATACGAGAATGGTAAACTCGAGTACAAAAATTACATATAACTGACGATAACTAGCACCACGAGCTCGTAATAATGCCACTTCTGGACGGCGTCCTGCTAAGAATAGGGATGTTGAGAAGATAGTGAACATTATACTAAGAACTGTAATTGGGATTACCAGAACAACCATGGTCTGTCGCTCTTTATAGGATGTAATATATTGGTCGAGATCTTGTAGAGCGAGGCGACCACCGACATAACATGGGAAACTTATTTCGATCCTTTCAAGGAGTGATTCAATGCTTGGTACAGCATAATCTAAGCCTTGAGAAAAAATCTCATTATAGTCTAAGTTCACCAATAAACGGGGAACATCTACATGAAGGGCGATTTCATCTAGAACTATTTGTGTAAGTAGGCCTTGATGAATCATAATTCCGTCTGGCCAACCAAAAATTGATTCTTGCCTATCTGATGACCAATTACTCCGCAGTCGAGTAGGAAAGGATTGTTGAAGTGGTTCTAATCTTGGCTCGATATCGTATATGCCTGCGATTCGAAATGAACCAAGTTGAACAAGGTATAGGTCACCAATAGTCAAATAATATTGAGGACTTGGATAATGAGTGGCTACAGCCAGAGATATCTGACTCCCAACATGGAGGTTCATACCAAGGATATCTTGGGCATCATCAACAACTCTCTGACTTACCAAAATAGTATCTTCTGT
>JABXGU010000486.1 GCA_016550415.1 archaeon
CAATACAACTCCGATGGCAGCAGCAATTGTTGATTTCTCACTACCATTCGCAGTTGCCATTATTACTCCTGTAGCTTGACCAGCTTCAAGATTCTCCAAGAAATCCTCAAAAACAATGCCCTTTGGTAGGATTGAACTATATTTGATTAGATTCAAGTGACCCACACCTGCATCGACAAGGGCTTTGTCAAATGCATTCAATTTTGATGTGGCACTGAGTCCAGTTCCTCCACTCAGCCAAGCCTTTGTTGGTTTAAACCGGAAAAACGTCATGAAATGGACCCCAAGTTTTTACTAATTTGAATGATCTAGCTTGAAATTTAGCAGCCATGGTATTCTTCTGTTTTCAGCTAATTTGTGCTTACTGGTAATTGGATGGTAGATGACAGCATAACCTGCTAAAGAAGATATTCCATTGCAAAGGCTTTAATAATTTGACAAGCTGAAAGCCGCTTATCAATAAATTCCAAGAGGAGGAACAATATGGACTTCGAATTCACACAAGAAGAAGACATGTTCCGACACACTGTCCGCGAATTTGCCCAAAAAGAAATCCGTCCCCACGTACGAGAAATGGACGAAAAAGGCGAATTACCAAAAGGCCTCGTAAAGAAAATGGCCGACCTTGGCCTCCTAGGCATTACTGTACCAGAAAAATACGGTGGTCCTGGTGGCAACTTCACCCTTGCCTGTATTGCCGCAGAGGAACTGGCACGCGCTGACCTAAGCATAGCAATCCCAGTATTCTACTTGGTCGAAGCCAGCTGGGCCTCAGTCTTCGCACGCCACGGAACCGAAGAAGCAAAACAAGAAATCCTTCCCAAAGTCTGCAAAGGAGAATACTTCTTTGGCATAGCCACAACAGAGCCTAGTGGCGGCAGCGACATCGTCGGAGCAACAAAGACCACCATCCAAAAGAAAGACAACAGATATGTCGTTAACGGCGAAAAAGTATACATCAGCGGCGTCAGAGAATCAACAAGCATAATGAAAGGACGCTATTTCACAACAGCATACATGGACAAAACAGCCAAACCCAAACACCGAGGAATCGCCGCATTCATCTTACCCGTCGAAAAAGAAACACCCGGCCTCACACCCACACTCTTCGAAGACTGGGGAAGAATGGGCATCAGCACCGGAGGATTCGCCATGGACAACGTGGAAATCCCCCAACACTGGCTCATCGGAGACCCCACCCGCGGATTCGTCTACTCAATGGAAGGCTTCTCAGCAGCACGCGTAATCATCGGCGCAACCTGCATCGGCGCAGCTCTAGAAGCCCTAGAAATCGGCAAAAACTACATCAGACAACGCAAAGCCTTTGGAAAAGAACTCGCCAAATACGAAGGCATCACATTCCCACTCGCAGACTGGTACAGCAGACTAGAAGGCGACCGCCTCATCATGTACAAAGCAGCCTGGATGATGGACCAAGTATTCGCAGGAAACACCAAATACAACCAGCTCGACATCGCCCTATGGACAGCCATGGCAAAACTCAGAGCACCCATCGACGCCTTCCAGATCCTAAACGAAGTAGCCGATTGGCACGGAGCCTTCGCATATACAAAAGAATGCGAACTTGACCTCGGAATACGAGGCGTCCGAAGCTACTCGATTGGCGCTGAAGGCGGAATGAACGTGATGCGACTGATCATCGGGCGCGAGTTGCTGGGTAAAGAGTTTGTGCCCTACGATCGGACAAAGTAATCTAGTGTTGAGTGTAATTCCCATTACACTCATCCCTTTTTCTTTTAGATTTTTCTTGTTATGTTCTGACCCAACCTTTTTTGACGACTAATAGTCCAATTAAGACGCCGATTGGGAGGGCAATACCTGTAGTTATTAGAATTGTTTGCAAATAACTGAATAAGGGATTTGGCTCTGGTCCCACACTAGTTGCCCGTATTATGCTATCAGTATCTATCCAATCTAGTGTATGATTTTCGTTTACTAGCCAATATCTTTGTGAGAGTCTCCAGTTCATGAGAATTCCGTCTGAGTCATATAATGAATCCAGTGTAAATGTCCTAGTTCCGTTGGCATCCTCATTTTCACCACCCACATAGCCTTCAACGTTTACAATGATTGTGAAAGAGAATCTGCCATTCTCAGTGTTAGTGAACGAAGTTAGGTAATGATTGACGGTGGGATCATCGCTCACATCTTCTTTAGCTTCATTCCATTCATTGGTGTGGGTGGTCCAAATGGGATTTACAAAGTATTGACGTCCAGAAGTGGAATAATCAGGAGAGGGGAATAGAGTGAGAAATGTAGCTTCTGATCTGTTATTGCCATTTGAGTCATATGTGTACAAATCAAAGTGTACCTTGTTATCTTGAAATTCAACGGTATGGTTAGAATCAATCCACATACCATAAATAAGTCCCTGATAATTGTACTCGTAAACATCGTCACCGTGGTGTTCAGTTAAGTTATAGACGGTTACACGATACTGTGAAGTTGATATGGATTGATATAGGGGTCCTAGATCTTCTCGGTGGCTTGATTCGTAGCTCTCCGAAAAATAGTATGTATTATTGACGACGGTTGCATTTGCCTTTTGGCAGGTCAGGGTCAAAAGTAGTAGTCCCATAAATACTAGTACTATCCACCTTAGCCTTGTTTTCATCAAACCATCACCTTTGAAGGAATATTCTTTCCTTCAATGGTAAATAAGATTTTTTCATTCAACTATGGAGTTGAGTACATAGGCAAAATTGTAAAACCCTAGGAGGAATATGGATATAGAGTCGTGAGAGGCATGCCATATAAACGTAAAACTTGGGCAGAAAAACTTGAAGACCCTGAAGGAATGCCGAAAACATTGCCGCTTAAGGCAAATTTTCCTTGCTATCGACCTCTTGAAAAAATGGGAGCTAAAATCGGAGATAGTGTTGTCCTTGCCCCACCATCTGAAGTAAATGCGATCATGCGTAAGGTGCCAAGGGGTAAACTCATCACTCTAGCTCAGATTTGTGAGCGGCTCGCAGCCAAGCATGGCGCCCAGTATTGCTGCACTCTAACCACTGGTATCTTTATTACCATCGCAGCAAATGCAGCTGAAGAAATGGGTAGTGACGTACCTTTCTGGCGAACCATCAAGAACGATGGCGAACTGAACATAAAATATCCTGGTGGAGCAGAGAAACAGAAAGCCTTACTGGAGAAAGAGGGGCACACAATAATCCAGAGATGACAAAAGAATATCCGATACTTTGTTAGGAATTTTGAAAAATTCTTAGTGAAATAAGAAAAATACTAGTATCATTAGAATAGTTGGAGTAGGTGAATAGTATTTTGAAACCTGAAGAGGATGTTGTCAAGATTGGGGGTTTGTGGAAGGAGCCTATCTCCTATAGGGTGTCAGTGATTAAGGAAGGATACTGCAGAGCTGAACACAAAGTGGGAGAGGTCTTTGAATTTGATTGGAGAAGCCCGGCAGGGATTTGCTCTGAGAGTTTTGTCGGTATGTACCCCATTCTCCATTCACTGAGAGTCCTGGGTGATATGCGTGAATTGGGTAGCACCCATAGGAATGTGCGTGTGTACAATTGTCCCGGTCGAGTTATTCAGTTTCAAATCGAAGCAACCTATCATTGTAATCTGTGTGGGCAGGAACTATCAATTAAAAATGGTGAGGTGAATGGACAATTGATTGAGAATAAAGAACAGAACCTGCATGTACGTGTCTGCCCAAAATGCTTTGAAAAATATAAGGGGAAAAAACTAGTCTGGTAACTCTACATCGATTAAAGGAAATTTCTTCATTTTATCTAATCTATTCAAGAATGACCGTGGAGACATCTAATAGCCTAAGGAGAATTATTCTGCTATGCAGAATAGTAATTCATACTCTGGGTGAATTTGGTAAGAAAAGAAAGATGATTATTCAACTCGCCAGCGGTGAATGACAACGACTAGTACAATGGCAACCATTGAGCCTGCACCTACTGCTAGAATTATTGGGGCAAGCCAGGTATAGAAGTAGTGTGTCATGATAATGGCGATATTGATTCCTTGAACATTACTCCAAGGACCATAGAGACTAGCATTATCACGAGCGCGCACCCTGAAGTAATAGAGACCATCTGTCAGAACGGTAACTGTGAAGGATGTTTGTGTTGTTGTCCAAGTAATGTTATACCAGCTAAATATTGGGACTTAGCCATTTGAAGTTCATAACCTGCTATCGTGCCATCTGGGTCAATTGCTCCAGTCCATGAAACGCTAAAGGCACCATCTTGATTAGCATCATCAAGGTCTAGGAGTTCAATGGGTCCAGGAGCACTTGAACCATCAGAATTGTATTTGACAAGAAATCCATTGGAATCATCAGTCAGCCAATCATACGTTGTTCCAGCAATATACAAATCGTCTATGCTAAGTGCAAGGGCAGCAGGTTCACAATTTCCTGCGCCACCCCAATAACGTTTCCAGAGGAGCACACCATCAGTATTGAAGTGGAGAAGAGAAGACCTCCATCCAATTGATGGCACGTACGCTTTTCCAGCAACATAGATACTACCACTAGAATTAATCAAGTCATATCCGGATTGAAAGAAACCAGCGCTGTCAGTGACGTTCCATAACAAGCTGCCTAAATTATTGTATTTGAGAAGGGTAAGATCGGAAAAACTGCCTGAACTGAAGCTTTCAGTTTCACCAGTCACAAAAATGCTATTATTCGAAATGGTGATGCCCCATCCAGCATCAACTCCTGAACCACCCCAGGTTGTATTCCAAACTTGAAAACCTGACAGTGAGAACTTCGCGAGGAAAGTGTTCTTGGATGTTCCAGACCATTCAGAGCCTGTCCAGCCAACAAGATACACACCATCATTGGAGACTGCTAAATCTGAGCCATAATCCACATTGTCTTTATCCCAAGTTATATTCCAAAGTTCATTTCCATCGAAATCAAACTTTACGATTAATGCATCAACATCATTGGTGCTGGAATTTTGTCGGTATCCAGACACATAGACGTAATCACTAATTGCTATACTAGTGAAACATTCTGTTGCACTGTTTCCCCAAGAAATATTCCAGATTTGGTTGCCATTGAAACTTAGCTTCATAAGGAGTCCATCATCATTTTCATCGTCTGGGGTTGTTTGACCAGCGAGGTAGAGAGCATCAGTGGCAGATGCCAACCCAAAGGTTGCGGAATCATAGGAGGTTTGCCAAGTGTGATTCCAAGCTAACTCACCCTCAGAAGTGTATTTTCTTAAAATCACATCTCTTCCGTAGCTAGAAGGATGTGCATCATCTCTAACAGAGCCTGCTACAAAAACAGAACCAACAATTCCTACTACAGCTGAAAAATTCTCATTTTGTGGACCTAACCAGAGAATACTCCAGGGATCATTCGATAAAGACGCTCTATTCTGGTGAATTGAATATGAAAAGACGTGAGCTTGGTCTAGGGAATTAATACTACAGATTCCCAACACTAACAGAAAGAGAATGATTATGCCATTAATTTTCGATTTCAATTGCACACAGAAACCTCGCCGTTGTATTTTTTATATCGTAATACTCGTATTTGAGGCTTCGTTTTTAATTTAATGATTGAGTGCTAGCATCCTTTGAGGGCAGAACGAATCTTTTCAGCATTTTCTGAAAGTTCACTTGTAGGGGGTGTCTGCCCATAATTGGGACCAGCTTGGAGTCGAATACCATCCCCATGGAATCGTGGAATAACATGAAGATGAAGGTGAGGTATCTCTTGGAAAGCAGCTTTTCCATCTGATAGTAGCAAGTTGATACCCTCACAACGCAGCCCTGAGCGGCGAAGTGCAGCGGCAATTTGTCGTCCGATTTTGAAGATGTGACCATCGACAGGGGAACCAAGCTCGCTTAAATTGGCCACATGAGCTTTGGGCAGAACAAGGGTATGCCCAGGATTAATGGGACGAATGTCAAGGAACGCAATTACATCTTTATCATTGTAGACAGTATGAGAAGGAATTTCTCCTGCAATTATTTTGCAAAAGATGCATGAGGTCTGACTTTTACTCATAATTGTCGCATCTCACTTTTTCATAATATAGATTCACTTGTGTTTAATAGTACACCTCTGACATCGTACATTATTCACTGAACTATCGCTCGGATCTGCAGCGATTAAGGATTTGAAAGATTTGCTCTGAGTTTACTATATTGTCTCCATTGACTTTCACTTTGACAGGGTGAAGCAGGAATGGTTCAGTCTGGGAACCGCCTAGCCCACCATGGCTGCCAACTAGTTCTTCATAAGCGGCTACAGAACCATCTTGATAGATTGGGCTGATTAGAATTATGCCACCACAACTTGGGAACTCGGCAAGCCTGCGGAGTTGTTTTACTCGAACTTTTACACGACCATAGCGAAATAGTGGGTTGGCACCGCGCACTTTCCCAGTCCGTAGTAGGACAGCACCTCTTGTTCCAAGAAGTACTGGTCCTTTCTCCTTATCCCATATAATGGCAAACCCGACGCCCTTATGCGCAACGAGATTTGTCACGAATCCTGGATATTTAGTTTCTAAATCTTGGAGTGAAACTCGACCTTTCTTGTAATTGAAGTAAATGTGAGCTAGATTACCTGACGCGCAAACAATGATATCATCAGCTTTCCTTCGTACCTCAGATTCTTGGTAGCCCTTGTGAGCTTGTTTCTCAAGAAATCCACTGGATCTACGAAGTATACGATCACGACCCGCCTTGCCACCAGCTTTTTTGCGACCCTCGTTAAGATCTGTCACAAGAGCATCCACATAGCCACGATGAGCATCAAAGGATTCTACCTCTCCTACCTGTGCCTTTCCCATCAGTAGGTCACTGATAGTGTCCTTTAGGGATTTTTCATAGCGTTGTTTGAAGGTCCATCCAACAGACTGCCCGTGATCTGCAAGAATCATTACCTCATAGGGGCGAGGAGCATACTGGTCAATTACTTTGAGGCATCTTCGTATCTGTTTATCGATACCCATCAATGCCTTTAGAGCATCAATCGTCATGGGACCTGAATGATGGGCGATTTCATCATAGCCAAGGTAGGTCACATAAATTGCTGGCAGCCCACGCAGAATATTTTGACACACCATGGCAGTGGCAATGTCGCGCATGAAGACATTGGTGGAAGCCCTAACAAAGGGATAGCCACCATGCAATCTTCCCATACGTGGCTTACGTCTAAACAACCATTGTTTGAAGATTTGCCCAAGTTCAACAAAGACGTCCCAAAATGTATAGATGAGGGAACGCATAAGCACATAGGGTTTGACAAGGTAATAATAGAGGTTCTCACTTCGACGTTTTCCTGCCTCGCTATCTTGAACAGTAAGTGTTGACATGGTGAAGAAAGAATAGGAAGCATCGCCGCTAATCAGGTTGCCCACACTGGAACCACCACGAAGAAGACCTTTTCCAGTGGAGTGCTTCTGATCTATGTATTTTGCATCATTTGGGCTGTTAGAAACAACCATACGACCCTCACTTTTATGATACCATCGGAATGCAGGGATATCCTTGTTATTGCCATACATTATGCCAGCTTGGCAGGAAGTGGTCATTGAGGGAATGCCGCAATCCCATTTGATAAGTTTGTGACTTCGTGATTGTATTAGTCTTTGAATTGTGGGCACATAGCCACGTCGTAGTGCCTTCTTTATCGCTTCATAACTTAAACCGTCAATTTCGATTACAAGTAGACCTTTGGTCTGCGGAACATCCTCAGCTTTTGCTAATAGTTGTTGGCGGACATAATTCTGGAAGAAAGAAGTATCATCATCAAGACCAATGATACTGATGAAAATAGTGTTTGTAATGGAGAGAACAAGACTCCCTAGGAATGCTGAAGGTAGACCAAATACCAAGAAGTCTGAAATGAAAAGGGGAATCAGGTATAGGATGCCTGCATTAAGAACGAGAATGAGGATAAACGCAAAAGCAAAGCCTAGAGACAAGCGTGCCACTTGGGTAATTATTCTGGTGAAAACAGGTCTAATTATCAAATTCAGAAGACTGATTACAGCCACAATGATGTATGCAACGCCAAAGTAGGTAAGGAAGGTGGAAGGAATAATGTCAATCCCAGGTACTATAAGATCCGTGAAGATGAGACAAAGCATATCCAAATTCCAAATGAGGACGAAACGACCAAGCCGTGTATAGCTTCCACTTAGTTCATTCAATTGCCAGAGAAGAAAAGCACCAGTGAAAAAGACATTGACCATCAGAATTACAACAAGGAGCTGCAAAACAATAGCGATTATTACAAGAGAACCGGTAAAAAGAGGAAGTATGGGACCGCCAAAAATGTAGGCAGCAATGCTTCCGATGATACTAATTACCGAGATAAGAACACCAAGTGGCACAGCCCACGATTTCCGATAGGCAGTTCCAATGGCGACAATCATACCAAGAAAACCAACAAAAGCGAAAGTCAATCCAACACTGGTCATCACAACACCGAAGAACGCAGGAGGAATATGGAGGTTCAATAATCCCAAAATGAGCGCTGCATAAGCAACTGGGTCCAATACATAGAGTTCTGCGAGCAGTTCGTTTACTATGATTCCGAAATTAGCAACAAGCCCCCCAACTAATGCTACACCAAACATGATAAGATAGTCGATACCTGCAATTAGTCTGACAAGGAATGGTGCGATTTTGGGTTCATCTTGGTTTTCAATAGTCATAACAACCAGCCCACGATAAGTTGTGAACCTTTGAATTCTTGTTTTAAACACCCAACCAAAGGTTGTTCTTAACACGAATTGGGCAACAAGTATATTTCTTCAGCCTTAAATCACATTCTTTTTCATTTCAAGCCAGCTAGCTCTGTTGGCGAAAGTTATTTTTGGGTGGACAAGACGACTTCTCCCTATATCTTTAGTCAGGTGACATGAACATGTATGGTTGGAATGGGCAACTACTTCGTGTTAATCTCAGTAACGAGAAAGCGAAAATAGAAAAATACTCCAAGGATTTTGCCCTACAATTCATGGGCGGGCGAGGATTCGCAGTAAAAATTCTTTGGGATGAAGTACCCCCAGGGACAGACCCTCTATCGCCTGAGAACAAATTCATTGCAGCTGCAGGACCAATCGCAGGACTCCTCATGCCAAATGTGGGAAAGTTAGTTGTGGCAGCTAAAAGCCCATTAACGGGTGGCTACGGAGATGGAAATCTTGGTACCAGCGCAGGCATCCAATTGCGTAAAGCAGGTTTTGATTTACTAATTATTGAAGGCAAAGCAGCCAAACCAACTTATCTATTGATTGAAGATGAGAACGTAGCCTTCCAAGATGCTGGAAAAATATGGGGACATGGAACAATTGAAGCTGAAAGTAGTTTAATGAAAGAACATGGAAAGAACATTGGCACTCTCCTCATTGGTCAGGCAGGTGAGAATCTTGTCAGATATGCTGTTGTCCGCTCCCTTCTTGGGCGTGCAGGTGGACGCCCCGGTATGGGTGCTGTTATGGGTTCCAAGAATTTGAAGGCTATTGCTATCAAAGGTAGTGGCGAACCAGCAATCGCCAATCCTGAAGAATTTCAGAAGCTTAGCCGAGACGGCTATAAAGATATCAAAGATAAACCAGGTCTGCCAGGCTGGATGACACAGGGAACAATGCTTGTACACGAGTTTTGCCAAGCCCAATCGATTTTACCCACTTTCAACTTTAAAGAGGGGCAGTTTGACTTTGCTGAAGCATTGAATGGCGATCAGATGGAGAAGTTAAAGGAGGAAACACAGGGATGCCCCCGTTGCACAATGCACTGTGGTCATCGTATTCATGATTCAGAGGGACAGTTGTCCGAACTGGACTATGAGAATGTGGCACTGTTAGGATCCAATCTTGGTGTGAAGGATCTTCGCGAGTTAGCAACCCTAAATCGAATGGCTGATGATTATGGTTTGGACACAATCTCTCTTGGTGGTAGCATCGCCTTTGCCATGGAGGCATCAGAAAAGGGATTACTCAAAGATAAACTGGAGTGGGGTGATTTCCAAAGGACACGCCAATTGGTGATAGATATTGCTTATCGCCAAAGTGAACTTGGCACCATTCTTGCTGATGGATCTCGTGCTGCAGCTATGAAGCTTGGTAAAGGTGCTATTGATTTTGCTATCCAAGTAAAGGGGCTTGAGGTTTCTGGGTATGATTGCCATGCTGCTCCGGGAATGGCATTGTCATTTGGTACCTCTCCAATTGGTGCACATCATAAGGATGCATGGGTAATTACTTGGGAGATTGAACATGGAAGAGAGGGATACCTTGAGGGAAAGGTTGACGAAGTAATTCGATTGCAACGAATTCGTGGCGGAATGTTTGAGAACTTAGTTTGTTGTCGGTTCCCATGGATTGAGATTGGCTTTGACCTGGGATGGTATCCAAAGTTCTTTGCAGCCGCTACAGGATTAAAATGGGCATTAAAGGACTTTTATGCCATTGCTGACCGCGTGTACTCACTAATGCGTGCATATTGGGTGAGAGAAGCTCAAGGACAATGGAATAGACAAATGGATTACCCACCTCTTCGCTGGTTCAAGGACCCACTAACCAAGGGACCGCTGGCAGGTTCCAAACTTGAAAAAACTGGCTATGATAAGATGTTGTCATGGTACTATGAGCGACGTGGATGGGACGACCGAGGTATTCCAACCAAGAAAACCCTCCGTGCCCAAGGTCTAGAATGGACAATTCCTGAGCTAAACAAGGTTGTGAAGCTAAACTAGTTGCACGATATTGTGTTCCACAATCAAGCAGACTTGAACTTACGAAGAAAATAATGATGAACGGTTTCAATGCGACTCTCAAATCTTGGGAGGACAATTATACCTAGAATCCAAAGGTGACAGAAATTTGCCTGATAAAATCCAAAATATGGAAGCAATGGGAAGCCAGATTTCACCGGTCGGAAGGCTGCAACAACCACTTAATCTTGCATTGTCTTTTTTTCTCATTGCTCTAGTATTCAGAGTCATCGATATCTTCGTTTTGAATCTTGATAATACGAATCTTAACATCATAACCTCGAAGGTGATTCCGCTAGTTCTTCTTCTTATATATTTGCGATGGAGCCATCGACGAGCAACAGCATTGGGTATTCATGGGATAATGTTTCTCAGAAGTATTATCCTTGGAGCTCTCGTTTTTACAGTTATTTGGACAATACCCATAGCCCTTGAATTCATGACCCTGCCCACTTGGGGGATTATCCCCTCAATCGAGATACAGTTTATTGTCGGTTTCAATTCTGCCTACTTGGTCGTATTCTACATAGTGAATTCGTTCATGGAGGAGGGACTGTTTAGGGGTTTAATGATGCGTTGCTTTATTACACGTGTTTCAGATTTCTGGGCAAACCTGCTACAATCCCTGTTTTTCAGCTTATGGCATCTTGTCTGGCCAGCAAAGGCTTTAATCACCGGATTCCTGACCCCTGCTGAAGCTTTTGGCTATGCATTTTATTATTTGATTGGAACGTTCATCTTTGGGTTCATAGCAGGGTCCATGTTTCAGAAATCCAGCAATCTTGCAGGACCCATATTTCTACACACAGTTTGGAATCTCTTTGTCACTGCAACATTAATAACATATACAGCGGTTGTCCCTAATCCGCCCTGGGTACTTTTTATTCCTTTAACCATTCTAGAAGAAGTCGCTAGATTAGGTTCGGCCATTCTTGTGATAAAAGCTCTTGATTCCATTCTGAAAATGCCAAGATTAACTCCATGGAACAAGCCAATCTGCAATTCAACTAAGCTTTAGTCACTCGTAAGAGCTAAACCTGCGGCAAAGACTGCCCTAGTGCTAGTCATGGCAAAGTCGATATTAAACTCAATCACTCATTGCATACCGGTCTTTAAGGGAAATTACATTGTCCCACATTCGTTGATAACGCCCAGCATTGACTACAGGCCTACGAATCATTCGCATACAGAAATCCATTTGCTTTGAAGTACTACTTGATTTGTTGTATAGCTGAAGTGCGAATTTTGAGAAGTCGCGAACCATGAAATCAAAGATTTGATCAATTTCGTCATTGCTAAGATCATATATTTTCGCATTCTCCAGAACGAGTTGTGCATATACAACAAGTGCAAACAATTCAGTAAGTGTCATCAGAAAATCAGTGTCTCTTTGTTGGTTATCATCAGGGGTAGCTGTTGCTAACATATCTTTGAAAACTTTGACTTGTTCTTGGAACAATTTTACATTGGGTATGTCAAAGCTGTCAAAGGTGCTATTATAATCGTGGAATTGTATCGTGCTCAAACCCTTTGTCGGTCCTTGTTGGAAAAGGAAGGCATCATGTTTTGCTTCATCTTGTTTTGGAACTTCGGGGTATTTAGTTGGATTGAAGAAGTAGTTGGCGATGAATTTTGCTATCAAAGCAAGATTCACATGCACTGTACCCTCAAGTTTGGGTAATGCACGTATGTCTCTTGCAGCCATTTCGAAATAGGTATCCTTCTCGAAGCCTTTAGCTGCTATTACATCCCATAAGAGGTTAATGACTTCTTCTCCCTGCGTGGTTACCTTCATTTTCACCAGTGCATTATACAGGAGATATCGTCGATCGTTAGGAGAAGCTATGCGCATATAATCCGCTGCTCGAAGTGCGAAGAGCTTCATGGCAACAAGTCGTGTATATGCATCAATGAACATTTGCTTGACATGTGGAAAATCAGTTACTAGCATTTTGTAGAGTCTGCGATTGGCAGCATGATTGATTGCCTCATAAAAAGCGTGTGTGCATATTCCTACAGATGCCCAGCCAAGATTGAATTTGCCCACATTCACTGTATTTAGAACGCTATCCCAAGCTTCTTGACCCCTTGACAGAATTTCTGATTCAGAAATTGGATAGTCTTGAAGAGCAAATTCTGCAACAAAGTTTTGGCTATTGCAGATATTCTTGACACAATCATAGGACTTGTTCCTGTAATCAGCAACGAAGAACACATATTCGCCTGTATCTGCTACCTTTCCAAAGGTTGACACCATTGGAGCCGTGTTAGCATTTCCAATATAGTATTTTCTGCCCCTAGCAAGATAGCCTCCACCTGGTTGCGGCTTGAGAGTCATTTCAGTTGAGTAAATATCTGCACCATGTTCCCTTTCTGATAAGCCAAATGCAAATACCTCTCCAGCCTCAAGTAGTTTGGCTGCTCTTTGCTTCAATACCTCATTCTTACTCATCCATATTGGTCCAAGACCCAAGATAGTAACTTGCCAAGTATACCAATATGCCAATCCGTAGAAGGCGAGTATTTCATTGAACTCGCAGATCCGCCACATATCCCATCGACAATCCTTTTCACCATATGCTGGAGGAGTCAGAAGTGTCGCAAAGATTTTTTCTTTCTTGATGAATTTAAGAAAGTCAGAATACCAGGTACGGGCATGATCATCTTCTTTGAGCTTTATCTTCCCTCGTTTTTCAAAAAAATCGATTGTCTTCAGCATAATTTCGCGTGACCGTCTATCAGGGTATTTGCGGGTATGGTTGTGGGGATCTAAGAGAATCATTTTCTATCCCTCAATCATCAGTGAGATTCTTCTCAAATTGAAAAGTGATTGATAGTGATAAGCTTTTGGCAACGATAATAGAAACTGCTGATAATTGTGGTTGGGAAAGAACAAGTTTGACTTATGGAATCTAGTGAATGTGCAAATTCTTTGAATAGGAAGGAATTACCATGTGCCTCGTCTGGCGATGGAGATAATGGCGGGCATGATTTCAGAAGGATTATTGAGTTCCTCCCCCAAGAATACGCGACCACCTGTAATGTATGCCATGTAAAAAGCTAGGAATGGTATCAGCTTGTCTTCGCGTAAACCAATCTCAACAAGGTTTGGGATGCCAGTTTCCTTAGCACGTTTTTGTAATGATTCTAATATCACATCATGATGGCGCTTACCTTTGATACGGAAAAATTCCTTATGAAGATTGACAGTGACAAGAGGAACCTTTGCATTAGCGAGAAGATGACACTGATGCAGTACATCAGCTATTGGCTCAGCTAATCCTAAATCAAGGCTATCAGCAGAAGCCAACCTAATATTTGGTAGAAAATCGCTTAAGACTACAATGAGAGGAACCATGCCAGGATTCCTCCGTCGTTCACGTTTGATGGTTTCAAGTGCTTGTTTTAGACCTGCAGCTAGTGGAGTGTATCCTGAAATCCGTAGAGTCATCAATTTAGCTAAAAGCCGATTCCAGTTGGCAGTGGGTGCTTGAACTTCAGCAGCACCCCAATCCTTCAGAGCAATCAAGCCTACACGGTCACGAGTCCCTTCAAAACAGGTCTTGAAGGCTATTATTGATTGCTGTAATTTTTCGAAGCTTTTGAGCATGGAGACACTAAGATCGATGACAAATATTATGGTCAATGGAGTACTACTGCGAAACCGTTTTTCACGGACATCACTTGAATTGATTTGAACTGCCAAAGGGTGAGAAGAGGACGGTTTGGAGTGCAACGATGCAGCAGTAATGGTGGCAGGGAGATAGATATTACGGGGTACACCCCGTGGAAGACCACCGCCTACGAGCCCGCCACCTTCTGCTTGACGTGACATAATTGAGCCAGCACGGCGCCAGACTTGTCGGATAGACCATTTAGGAGCACGCTGTCGTCTGAAAAGTGTTGGATGCAGAAGATCCTTAACATCAAAGAGCGGACGCCCTTCATCGAGACGGATTATCGAAGGTAGCGATATTGGTTTGCGTTCACCAGTTTCTCCTGATACTCGCGGAGTTAATTTGGATTTTGAGGGGGGAGTTGCTGCTGTTGTGGGAGGCGATGATGAAGAACCCTTGTGTGTTGCGCGCTTAAATTTTCCAGAGCCTTCTGGGATACTATCACTTTCACTAAGTGCTGGCAGAACTGAACCTGGGCGAGGTGAACGACGCAACACTCGCTCAAGGAGTTTCAGCATTCCATAGGCTAAAAAACCGCCAACAATAAAATTCAATGGTAAAAACAAGGGCAAAAGCATTGTTAAATAAATGCCAATTGTTGCTGCGATTAAGAAGTAGAAGCAAACAAGGCCGGTCCAGGAAAGACGTCCACCAGTTTTTCGACGTGGAGCACGAGCATCATACCGCTCACCATCATGTGACTCATCTAGCCCATGGAATTTACGAAATTTATCCACTAACCTCCTCCGTTCTTCCTTTGGACCCGAGTCCCGATCCTTTGCTTGTGGATTTTCTGTCTTCACCTTTTTTCGGGCCTGCATTAAGGTCGTACCGATTGTCTGGCGCGTTGGGGGTTCAAGGATGCCACGTTGACGTGTGCGATGACTGAGTGCAAGTGGTGCAACTACTTCAACATCTTCTGTGGTTACCTCAGTGTGGCCATCCAAGGCAGCGAAAGCCATTGCAGCTTTTGCAATGACAATATCGGGACGAACGCCATCAACCTGCAATTGTGAACAAAGAAGAGCAATTACTTGTGTTACCTCATCAGGAACCTGAACTTGGGGCATCAGTTTGCGAGCAGCTATAATTTCATCACGAAGCTTTGCTTCTTCCCCCTCCCATTGACTTCGGAGAGCATCCGGATCCCTTTCAAAGGCTATGTTTAGTTGAATGACTGCAACCCGCTCATCACCAGAAAAGGGCCTCTGGATGGAAACATACAACGGAAACCTGTCAAGCAGTTGGGGACGCAGTTCACCCTCTTCAGGATTCATGGAACCGATGAAAATGAATCTGGATGGGTGACTGACTGAAACACCCTCTCGCTCCACAAAATTGACACCCATTGCAGCTGCATCAAGAAGGGCATCCACTATGTGGTCAGGTAGCAGATTGACTTCATCTACGTAGAGGATGTGCTGGTTAGCTGCTGCAAGTATGCCTGGTTTGAGGGCAGCAATTCCCTTTGTGATTGCCTTTTCAACATCCAGACTGCCCACAACACGATCCTCCGTTGCACTTAGAGGAAGATCGATGACACGCATCCTCTGCATTTCAGTTGTCAGTTTGCCCTGCTTCTGTAACGTGGCTGCACATTTTTCACAAAGATATGTGGGTTCAGTGGGGTTGCATTGGAACTGGCATCCCTTAACGACTGGGATTTGAGGAAGTAGGGTAGCAAGGGCTCTAACAATGGTTGTCTTCCCAGTGCCTTTAGGACCAGATATTAACAGTCCACCAATACGAGGGTTCACTGCATTGAGCAGAAGGGCTAATTTCAATTCCTCTCTATCCACAATAGCAGAGAAGGGAATTACAGCTCGGGATAACGACGCCTTTTCCTTTGGCACTGTTCTAAGCCCCTGCACTTACTCTTTTTGTGATGCTTAAAGAGCTTTGGGAAGGGAACATAATAACTTCTTAAGGAGTTCACTAAATATCAAGATACAAATGCAAAAATTTTAGTGATGGTGCAGGTGTTTTATTGCTATGGCAAATCAAAAACCAAAAGATCTACGCATGGGCTTAATTCAAGCTTATACTGTAACTCGTGGGCATCTCCGATACCTTCTCTCAGATCTCAGTCCTGAACAAGCAGTTTCTGAACCAGTCCTTGGCTCGCGCAGCATTCTATACTATTTGCACCACATCATTAACTCTGAGATTTATTGGATTTCGGCTACTGGACGTAGTGTTGATGTTTATGTCAAGGAAGTGCCTTTTGATGTGGCAAAGGATATGCTTGATGAAGTTCAAGAGACAATCCTAAGTGAATTGAAATCATGCTCAGAAGACGAGTTTGTCTTTAGACCTCCGACAGAAAAAGAGAAGCCCAGTTTGGGTTGGGTCATTTCCCACATCACATTACATTCCTTCTATCATTGTGCAGAACTCATTTACACGCGTTATTCTGTGGGAGGCTCTGATTTGCCCAATGATGAACTTGAGGAATCATGGATGCGCATGATTGACTCCATCTCCAAGCTCATCTTTTTCGTGAAGCAGAAAGAGAAATAGACACGTTTTCTTTGAAGCGCTTCAACAAGTCACCAAGATTCTTGAACGTATTAGTTTGACGGGATTAATTTGGTGAAGCAGTGAGATGGGAAAGGGTTTCCCTGAAAATCTCAAAGGTTGTGGGATCAAAAAGACAGAAAACTATGCGTCGAAGGCTAGTTTCATTCGCCTTTAGAAATTGAATTGTTGTTTCTAAGATAATCTTTGCAGCTTGTTCCTTTGGAAAACCAAAGATGCCTGTGCTGATGGCAGGAAATGCAATACTTCGAAGACGACGACCATCAGCTAATTTCAAGGCATGACGAACAGCGCTAGCTAGTTTTTGATCCTCATTTCCTTCGCCCCATCGTGGGCCTACAGCATGAATAACATAGCGTGCCTTCAGGTTAGCACCTGTAGTGATGACTGCTGTGCCAACGGGAGTGCCCCCAATATCGTCACATTCTCGCTGAATTGCTGGTCCACCTCTGCGCCTAATGGCACCAGCAACACCCCCTCCCAGTTGTAGAGATTCATTTGCAGCATTTACTATTACATCGGTTGCTAGGTCTGTTATGTCACCCTGAACAAGTTCAACAGTGACTTTGTTGATGACCAGCCGCATTTGCTGACACCCATCCTATCAACCACTAACTTGCAAAGACTCTTCATTTTGCTAAAAGTTTTACCTTTAGTAATGAGTATATTAAGTGAACCAATTACTTAGTGTAGTTAAGGATTATTCTTTTCCGATGAGTGTTTAGGGCATGGACTTCAAGAGTGTAATTCTAGGGAGTAGGGAATACTGGTCCCATTAGCCAGCCGGGCATAAAACATGCAATGGCAATTAGCCCCCAGCAGAATATCACGAATATGGCACTTCCCAGTAACACATTTGATCGTGCAGAAGACACGTCAAGTCTAAGATCTTTGTCCATATAGGTAGTCTTGAATGCAGCTCGAGCATAGATGAGAGCGGCTAGACCTAGAGGAACCCAGACCAAGTCTACAATTGTCCATACTGTGAATGATATGGCTACAATTCCGCCACCAGGTCCCCAAAGTGCTGTATATAGAAAATAGTCTGCAGCTACAAATGCTGCTGTCTCCCAGAATACACCGATTATCATAGCTAGGACTTCACGATATCGACCAAAAGCTGATGCTCGACCCAAGTGCCCGACGATATAGGCTTCAACACCACGCACAGCAATCGCACCAGGGATATAAATCGCTGGCAGACCAAAATAGGAAATCAACAGACCCTTTCCAACGAATTGACCAATACAGGTAACAGCCATCCCAATTTCTGGACCATAGAGAATGGCTACAAGGAAGATTAGAACAGATGAGACATCATAGCTGCCCAACGGTGTTGGAATAACTACACTTGCGAATGCAAGAACAGCCATTAATGCGCTTAAAACGCCAATAGTTGCGACGTAGAGTGACCGTGAAGAGGGTTTCTCAGCCATCAAACATTTCCTCCTATCATATAGATTGAGGCTGTTGAGAGCGTTCCTATACGCCACGTATATAAGCCTTGTGTATTTTATTTGGTTTCATAATAGAAAAGAAATTTCAAAACTAAAAAATACTATACGAGGAGACTAGAATGCCAGACAAAAACACTGATTCAGTATTGACAGACCTGTCCCAAAGCATCGGCAAACTTGTCAGCCTACACGGACTATCAAAACTAATTCCAGAAGTGGGTAGCAACTTTGTTTTCTGTCACCCCAATTCCAAACAACTAACTAAAGTTGCTGGTCTTACCGGCAGAATCATTCTTGTTCGTGGAAAACCCGAGGCCGTTGGTGAAGTTGATTATGGCTGGGCACCATATATGGGACCAGTTATCTTATTGGCTCATCAATTAGATAGGAATATTCGGTCTGCGATATCACTCCGCTATTCTCCTTCGATTGTTGATGCGTGTAAAAAAATTGGATTAAATGTTGTTGAGTTTCAGCTACCAGATAACCAGTCAAACCTAGATTGCGTAGCAATATCTGCATTGAAGTTTATTGGTAGTGTACCCCAAGCCTTGTTCGATACTGGGGCAATAGGGCTAGAAGCATTGGTTATCTTATTTGCATCAAGCCCCGATCAGATCGTGAAATGGGTTCAGGAGATACTATCTAAGCTTAAGCCAAATGTGAGGGAGGCATGTGGAAGGTAATCTTCAGAACAAGGTAACTCGTAAACAAGAGGTATCAGAAGCATTTGGAGCCCTTGCTCCCTTCTATGACAGGTGGTATGAAACACCCCTTGGGGCTTATGTCTTGAGAGTCGAGACCGAGGCTATTTCAGCCATGCTGCCCCACCTGCCCACAGGAGTTGCTTTGGATATTGGTGCAGGAACAGGACTATCATTGGAACCAGTTGTTCACAAAGGCATGTATACCATTGGGATTGATCTCTCTTGGCGCATGTTAAAAGAAGCACGACGAAAGAAGGAGAATCATCCTAGGATAGATTTAGTACTAGCAGATGGGGAGAAGCTTCCCTTTCGGGAAGGTGTGGCTGACCTCGTTACTGGAATGACTGTACTTGAATTTATTCCGAACCCTGTAAAATTACTTCAGGAAATTAACTTTTGTTTGAAACCTGGTGGCCACCTAATTTTGGGAGTCCTCTCATCAACTAGTCTGTGGGCATTTGAACGCCGACTTCGAAATCTAGTACGAAAGGATGTCTTTTCTTTTGCCCAATTTCCGAGCCCTTGGCAACTCATAGGCTTTCTTCGTCAAGCTAGTTTTTCATCCATAGAATATCGTGGGTCAGTTTATGCGCCAAGTATAACTCCTGCAAGATTACTTACCAGTTTTTCTAACCTTGATAAAAAATGGGGAACCCATTGGCTTACACGCAGTTTGGGAGCCTTTCTCGTTTTTCACGCAAGACGATTAATAATTCACTAGCTGATACGAGATGTCAATTTCTGGTAAGGATCCTTACCCACTTTGAGTGGTGTCCTCTTGTCTTTTCGTTGTATGAAAATTTCTTGTGTCTCTACAAAATTTCCTATTATTGCCGCAGGACGACCAAGGCTATGAAACCTCTCAACAGTTTGAACTGCTGTATTTGAATCTGTGACGCAAAGGAGGCTTCCAAAGGAGGAGCAATGCAACGGATTCCATTTTAGATGAGAAAAAATGCGTATTGCCTTGTCATCCCAGGGGATTTTGTCATATTGAATTGTGATTCCGAGACCTGTGGCTTGTTGAAGTTCAGCTAGTCCGGTGGCTAAACCTCCTTCTGCCAAATCATGCATAATTTTGATGTTTTGCCGTGGAATTCTAGCAATTAGAGGGGCTACTTCGAAGTAACTCAAATCCTGGGCAACACTCTTCACTTCAGATTGTTTTAGATTATTTCCTATTTGGCTAGGTTCAACATTTGCTAGGAACCAAAGTGTCTCTCTACCTATTGGTCCAACTGCTAGGAGCGCATCTCCAACCTTAACCTGTTCAGGCTGTTTGTACCCTTGTGGAAGAAAACCGAGACAAGTGATTGAAAGAAATGGAAGAGTTAGACCATCATAGCCTCCCGTGTGACCACCTAGAATTCCTATCTTGAGTCGGCGAGCTTCTTCGCCCAATTGCTTCATTGTTGCTTCAAGCCACGACTCAGGGGTGCCAGGGGGATAATAGACACCCAGCATTAGATACTGGGGTGTTGCTCCAGCCATTGCCACATCTGCAGCGGAGTAATGTACAGCAAAGAAACCATAGAATGGTAAGGGAATACCAATCACGGGATCAGAGGCTGCAACAAGTTGATTGGAACTAGGAGCAACAGAGAAATCGAGTGCAATCTTGCGAGCATCCGTTACCCGAGGAATGTGGCAGAAGACTAATTGCTCTAGTTTTGCCAGACTTAGTTTGCCCTTGGGAAGACTCACGAAATGCTCACTCCTAATCAGTGCATACTATTACTTGAACTAGGGTAATAGGCACCAAATAAGCTACTAATAAAAAACAGCTTCATAAACGATTCCGCTTAGCCAGAAATTTCGCTAGAGGATTGATTCGATTTTGATTCTATTGCTATAATTACTGTTGCAAGAAGGATAAGGGCTGCTCCGATGAATTGCCATAATGCAACCTGCTGACCCATGAAGAAATATCCCATGATTACGGCACTAATAGGATCGAGTAGGAGTATGATAGAAGCAGCAGAAGCATCAATGTCCTTTACACCCACATTGGTCAGCGTATAGGGAATAGTTGTCCCAATAAGAGCAAAACCAAGGAGGAGAAGCAAAGCAGTTGGTGATAGAAAAATTTGGAAGCCAACTATCCTTGGATCAGAAATGATGAGATGTATTCCGAGGATGAGTGGTCCCATCCATAGTGCCCCGAACAAGTACCCCCAAAAGGTCGTTGTTAATTCTGGATAACCTTCATGTCCACCCCATTTTCGACCGAGGACCACATAGCATGCAGCAAATATCCCATTGGAAAGGGAGAGAATGATCCCAAGAGGTGGAACTGAAACAACTTCAGGGCTTAGTGGAAGAGAGACCACGATGGCACCAATAATTGAGAGAGGAACTGCAACTACTCGGAATCTAGTAAGATGTTCTTTCAAAAAGATACGGGCAAGGATAAGTGTGAAACTTGGGTAGAGGTAGGTTAGAGAAACAGCGATAACCACTGGTGTCCCGATTGCGATGGCGGTAATGTATACAATAATTGAAGCACCAATTCCAAGTAGGCCGTAGATGATAAACCATGGAAGGTGTTTGCGACTAATTTTCAGATTGTGGAATTTATAGACACAACCAAGGATTATGAAGAGATATACAACTGTGAAGAGGGCACGGAAGAGAGATTGTTGCAGGCTCGGAATACCCAGAATGCTCAGATAGAACGAGAAGACTGGAATTGTACCGAAGCAGATGGCTGCAACAATTAAACTTAGATAGCTCTGAATTCGGGTCACTCTAATAACCAACTATTACAATGCTACATTGTTTCTTTCTTAATACATATTCAAAGTGCTGATACAAAAACCAAGTTTAAAGCCCTGAACTTATTTTTATCTAAAAGATGAGTGGTACACCATTATGCCATCCAAACGAGACATTCGACTACTTACAGATATACTTCTTTTTATGCTAGCCATTATTGTTCTTGGAATAGCGGGATGGACATGGATTGTTGTAGTGCCTGTAGCTCATGAGATTGTATTTATAGCAATTACATTTGCACTAATTGCCTCACTTATTTTGATGTTGAGCGCAGTGGTCTTGGTCGTACTTAGTCTTAGGAGTCGGGTAAAACGCCTTGAACACCTAGTTGATCAAACAGCTACTAGCCCAGAACCTGTTAGCCAAGCACCTGTTCAGGTTGTCACTCTTAGTAATGTTGAACGTCGCATACTCAATCGGTTGGAAGAGGAGGGAGGTGCCTTGACCCAGGAAAAACTACGACGAGTCACTGGCCTAAGCAAATCCACTCTGAGTGTAGCGCTGGGCGATTTGGAGCGAAAATCGTTAATTACAAGGAAAGATTATGGTAGAACCAAGATTGTAAACCTGGTTAGAAAAATTCGACGATAGCCTTTATTTACATAAAGTGAGGTCTTAGTAGGGTTTTTGAACGTATTTGAACGGTTAGACGGCTTATTTTTGTTTTTAGATGGCGTATAACTCATATTCATGGGAAAATGTGAACGGTTCACAGAGAACCATCAAATATGGTGCGTTAATCAGTGCTATTCAGTCACCGCAAAAAAGCGGAGGATATTGAAAAAAATGAAAACAATCAGTAAGAATCAAACAATGACTATCGTACTTATGGTGGCACTTGTTTCCACACTTTTACTACCAGCAATGAATGTTGCAGCAGCAGAACCTCAGGATGCAAACGAGCTACATGGCTTCGATGAAATATTGCCTGGCGTCTTTGTTTCTTGGAAGTGGAGGAACCAAACTAGTGATGACTGGACTCATCCAACAGAGGTTAATGGAGAAGTATCGAGAAACTTTACTGTCAAAGATAACAGCAACAACGTCTATGTGATTAATGAACAGGGCGAATACCACTGGCAACGTCACTGGACTTACATCTGTCTCCTTGTGAGAATTCTCTATGATCCCGATAGAAGCTATGTTCAATGGTTGGCCGCACATCAATCTATAAGCGAGGGGTTGCTAGAAGACCCACAATTAAGTGCACTGACTGGTGATGAAGTCTTCATTCATACGCCCCTATATTACTTCAATCACGAGCTCCAATATAGCTTCAATTTCACCTATACATGGTACAAAGATGGCATGGCCCATGATCCTCACACGGTAATTTCTAATCTTTCACCAATGTATTCATGGGCAGA
>JABXGU010000487.1 GCA_016550415.1 archaeon
AAGATTACTGCTGCGAATTTTGGTGGGAAACTCGGTCAGCACAAATTCCACCTGAAGGCATTAATCGATTAATAGTTAATCTCATCACTTTTCATTCCTGCCTCGCCCTTATCTAGATAAAGCAATTTGGATGGTATGAAAAGACTTATTCTGCAGGATAGAAGATAATCTAGTGCAGATATATTGGATATATTCATTGTCCCTTATTGATACTGTTCAAATTAACAAAATCCTGAGGGGAATAGTATGCCCAATTCGGGTCATTTACAAGAGACCACAAGTAATGGCTCTCTTAAGAGCGAACAAAAGGAACAACGTCTTATAAAAATAATTGAAATTGCCGGTGCACTCATACTTGGTCTAGACAGTAATGGACAAATCACGCTCTTCAATAAGAAATGTGAAGAGGTCACAGGGTATTCATATCAAGAAGTATTGGGGAAGTCCATAATCAGTCTTCTTGTTCCTGGGGAGCAGCAGGCATCTGCCCAACAGATTTTTAATGAAATAAAAGCTAGCGGGTCACGCTTTCTGTTTGTTATTGAGTTTGTAACAAAAAGTGGTGCGCGTCGTCAAATAGAGTGGAACACATCTACAATAATTGATAGTGGTGGAGTTGTTCAAGAGGTAATTTGTGTTGGTATTGACATAACTGAGCAGCAGAAAGCCAAAGAGGCACTACAGGAGAGTGAAAAGCAGTACCGTCTGCTTTTTGAGAATCTTTCTGATGCGGTCTTTGTTACTGATACAAACGGCATTGTAAAAGTATGCAACGAGAAAGCCACAGAAATTTTCGGATATACTGTGGATGAGTTTGTTGGTTCAAATATCGATATTTGCTTCCACCCCGATGACAAGCAAAAAGGTATGAAAGAATTTCAAAAAGGTCTCGAGACACTGAAGGTTCTTCCAAGTGGTATGGAATGGAAGGGACTTAACAAGGATGGCTCCACATTATACTTCCATGCTACCAGTACTATTCTGATGAAGGATGGCCAACCTCACGGCTATCAATTTCTGATAAGGGATATTACAAAGCGTAAAAATGCTGAAGTTGCTTTGCAGAGAAGTGAAGAACGTTACCGTCTCCTCTTTGAGAAAGCATCTGATGTTATATGTGTAATGGACTTGCAGGGTCGCTTTTTCAGCGTTTCTCCATCTGTAACAACTGAGTTTGGTTATACTCCGGACGAATTGATAGGAAAAAATTTCCAAAATGCAGGTATATTTTCGCCTGAAACTCTAAAAACCGTAATTTCAGATTTTACACGTGTATTGAATGGCGAACAAATCTCTCGTCCTGTGTATGAGTTAATTGCCAAGGATGGAACACGACGAACAAGTGAATTACGCGCAGGTCTTCTGCAAAAAGAAAAGGAGATTATGGGCTTAGTCATTGTGATTAGAGATATTACTGAACGAATTAAGATGGAGAAAGCCCTCCGTGAGTCAGAGGAAAAGTATAGGTCATTGGTTGAGCATTCTCTTCAAGGAATTGCTATTGCCAAAGGACCTGCACCACGCCTAGTATTTGCCAATTCAGCAATGGAACGAATCTTAGGCTTTACGCCTGAGGAGCTGACAACACTATCACCTGAAGGAGTTGTTGGTCTTATACACCCGGAGGATCGTGCACTCTTTTTTGGTAGATTCAGAGACCGGCTCGAGGGCAAAGCTGTTCCTGAACGCTATGAATTCCGTGGGATTCACAAAAACAAGACAATTCATTGGATAGAGATTGCTGCGCAACAAATTGAATATGAAGGTGAACGCGCTGTGCAAGCGACATTCATCGACATCACTGAAAGAAAACGCGCGGAGATTGACCTCAGGAACTCCAATCAGGATTTGGAACTATATGCTTCAATACTCCGACATGACCTTGGAAACGACCTTCAATTGATTTTCAGTAATAGTGAAGTTGCAGAGATGCTACTTGCAGCTGACTCTGAACTCCACGAATTTAACGAAGCTACAAGAGCAGCAGCAGAAAGAATGGTCGCCTTACTCAAGCTCTTTGCTCGACCAGATATGGAAGTTGAAAAGGAAATCGTTGCCCTCCTAGAGCGGCTTGCATCACAAGCTGAGAAAACTCACCAACAC
>JABXGU010000488.1 GCA_016550415.1 archaeon
AGGATAAGAAGCCAATTAGCTGCAACAAGAAGCATTGTGATATTAAATGCAAAATAGACAGTGTACATTGGATGACGTACCCGACTATAAGGACCAGTTGTAACAAGGGTGTGGTCATCCCTAAGCTTTAAGTCACCAGAGACATGCCTTCCGAGAGTTCGCCCAACCCAGATGAGAAAGGGTATTGTTAGAATGCTAAAGCTAAAACCAATCCACCGCACTACTGATAGTGAAGGCAATTGTGCCCAAGAGACAAGGAATGGAAAAAGGGTATAGAGAATTATGAAAAGAATTAGAAGAAACATTATCACGACTCGAAGAATTACTAGTATGGGTGCCTCATACTTTGTTATGGCTTCCCATTTTTCGCGTCTTGAACGTTTTGGGGAGGGAACTTTGGTTTTCCGACCGTAATACCCTCGAATACCAAGAAAGATAATCCAAAGTCCCAGAAACAGGAAGCGAAAGACGATATCGTCGCTCATAGCTTATTTTTTCGAATTCTCGAATTTAAATAAACGGTTTTCCAGTTATTCGATACCAGTAATAGTCAATCACTTTGAACCCGTTGAACATATGAAGTAAGAAAGAACCATTATATACATTAGAAAGAAGAAAAACCCTCCAATGGGCGGATGAAAATGGCTAAAACATTTGAACGGCAACCGATTCGGGCTCATCGTGGATCCAAACTTCATTGTAAGAATTGGCAAATTGAAGCCATTCTCCGTATGCTCCAGAACAACCTAGACCCTGATGTTGCCAAGGACTGGCAGAAACTTATAGTCTATGGCGGAACTGGTCAGGCGGCTCGAAATTGGAAATGCTTTGACAAAATTGTGGAAACATTATTAGCGTTGGAACCCGATGAAACTATGCTAATCCAATCGGGCAAACCAGTAGCTGTTTTTAAAACACATACTGATGCACCACGCGCCATAATTGCTAACTCCCTCATCGTTCCACACTGGGCGACTGAAGAAAATTTCCATAAACTCTGCAAAAAGGGCTTGACAATGTTTGGTCAAATGACTGCAGGTTCGTGGATATATATAGCATCTCAGGGCATTTTGCAGGGAACTTTTGAAACATTTGCTGCAGTTGCAGAACGTTACTTTGGTGGCACCCTTAGGGGCAAACTTGCTTTGACTGCAGGTGTTGGTGCCATGGGAGGAGCCCAGCCACTCGCTGTGACCTTCAATGAAGGTGTGATCATCGCAGTAGATGTGGACGAAGTTGCCATTGACAAACGTATTCGTGCAGGCTACTGCGAACTAAAAACTGACAACTTAGATGAAGCACTGCAACTAGCCCAAGAAGCCGTCAAACAGAAAATCCCCCGGTCAATTGCCCTTATAGGAAACGCAGCTGAAACACACCCCGAGATTGTCCGACGAGGTGTAAAGGTTGATGTAGTAACTGATCAGACAGCAGCACATGATCCACTCACAGGCTATTACCCAGCAGGATACAGTAAAGAAGAAGCAGACAAGCTAAGAGAAGACAAACCAGACAGATACATCCGCCAATCAAAGGAATCCATGATGCGCCATGTTGATTCCATCCTCAAGTTGCAGGAACGAGGCGCAGTCGCATTTGACTACGGAAACAATTTGCGTCAACACACACTAGATATTTCTTGGGATAAGGCAAAGAATCGCTTCAAATATCCTGGGTTTGTGGAAGCCTACATTCGTCCACTTTTCTGTGAGGGACGTGGACCCTTCCGATGGGTAGCCCTTTCTGGTGAACCAGAGGACATCTACAAGACTGATGATTTAGTATTACGCCTTTTTCCAGATAATAGGATACTGAAAAGGTGGATCAACCTTGCTCATGAGAAGGTTCAGTTTGAGGGCTTGCCTGCACGTGTCTGCTGGCTTGGTTATGGTGAGCGAGCAAAGTTCGGGAAAGCCCTGAATGATATGGTTGCAAGTGGTGACCTCAAAGCCCCAATTGTTATCGGTCGTGACCATTTGGATGCAGGGTCAGTTGCTTCACCAAACCGAGAAACTGAAGGCATGCAGGATGGCAGTGACGCCATCGCTGATTGGCCCGTACTCAATGTGCTGATTAATGCCATAGCTGGCGCTACGTGGGTATCACTGCACCAAGGTGGTGGTGTTGGAATACCCTACGCCATCTCAGCAGGACAAGTAATTGTAGCAGATGGCACTCCTGAGGCGCAGAGAAGACTTCTAAGCGTTCTTACTGCGGACCCCGGCATGGGAGTTGCTCGTCATGCTGATGCAGGATATACCAAAGCCATTCATTTTGCCAAACAACATAGAATAAAGATTCCTTTCCTAGAATGACTGCCAATTCCTTGGTCGCTATGGAGATGATTTAAGTTAAAGTTAGAACCCCATATACAGATAGGCACTGGGTTTCATATTTGCATCAAAAGAGTTCTTTGAAAGAAAATGCCAAAAGAGAATACGATTCGGGAGCTAGTTGCTCAATATTTCACTATGGTGAGAGAACTAGTCAGAGCCATATTCGCCATAGCCTCAGGAGTAGAAGGTACAACTCCAGAGAAATGGGAGCCATTACTCCGTCAAACAGGCGATGTAGGTTCTGAAGAAGCAAAATGGGCTCGTCATGTGATTACTATAGTAAAACTGATTGGTCGCTACCTTCGACTCATTCATCAATGGATAATACACCTTCGCAACCTTTGCAACAACCTAAAACTTTCAGAACAATCTCGAGAAGCAATCGTTTCACAGTCTGCTGATCCCATGACATTCTTGGAAAAAAATGAATTAGATATTGAATACTTGCATTGGATAATAACTAATACAACGACTGAGCTAGCAAATTTGATTGGACAATCAGAAGAATTAGCTGAAGAATTTCCAAAATTCAAAGAGAGTGTTGGCGTTCTGAAGAGTAAGCATCTTCTGATAGCAGACTTGATAATCAAGAGTTGGTCAGAAGAGCAGCGTAAGAGTATCTGGGAAGATTTTCATCACAACCTAGCTTCAGCATATGGAGCCACTGACACTCATGAGGTGAAACAGTTCTTGGCAAAATACATCACCCATTTTGCCCGTCTTGTATCTACCATGCCATTTTTCCTAGGTTATGAGGATGGTATCAAAGAGTTTCGTTCTAGGAAATTTGAGCAGCGACTTCAATTGTTTGACAAATTTGAGAAACTAATAAAGGATTTAGAGAAAATAATCGAAATCCGATCAATAGCTTATACTCTCTTTATCCAACATGAAGAGGCGCTTGTGGCAGCAATGTTGCCTGAGGGGGAGAATGTTGTTGCTTGGCGAAGTGAATTTCTTGCGCATCCAGAACGTCCTGCAACAGATTATATTCCTGATAAATTCGACAGAGGACGGTTCTTGGTTGCGGTCATGGAAGGACTAACAAACATTAGGCACACAAATGACTATGTGACAGAAGCTCTATCATTATTCAATAAAATACAGGACTTGATAAGTTATCTGAATTCTGAGGAACTGAACCAGTTCTTTACGGCGGATGCAAAGAGAGCAGGTCTTTTCTTTAAATATCGTGAGCAATTAATTGCAACCCTAGAAGAGATTCAGCGAAGGCTTAGTGCTCAAAAAGAGGAATTTGTATCCTAGCTAGTCTTATTATGAAAAGCTAAAGAATTCTTCTTCCTCGTTCTGCAACCAGCTTCCCATTCTTAAAGACCTTCTCAGCCAGATTTATGCCGTAATGATAGCAGAAATATCTGTGGTCTAAACCATCAAAGATAACAATGTCTGCCTTTTTTCCGACTTCGAGGGAGCCAATTTCGTCGGCACGTTCTATTGAATGAGCGGCATTAATTGTGGCGGCTGTGAGGGCTTCAGCTGCTGTTATTTTCATTCGGAGTACAGCTAGTGCTTGCATCATCTGCATGGATTCACACCAATTGGCAGCACTGACATCTGTAGCAAGGGCAACGGGAAGCCCTCGTTGAATGATTTCTCTGGCTTTTGCGTAAACTCCAACATAGCAGAAGGGTGAGGTGGGCAGGAATACTCCGATTGTTCCCGTTTTTACTAATACGTCAATATCTTCCATTGGTGTGAATATTAGATGGTCTGCAGAAACAACGCCGAGTTCAGCACCGAGTCTGGCGCCTCCACTATGAACCAGCCAGTCAGCGTGAATCCGTAGTTTCATTCCGTGTTTTCTTCCAGCCTCTAGCACACGCTTGGATTGTTCCAAATTGAAATATCCTTTTTCACAAAACGCATCCGCGTATTCTGCAAGTTTTCGGCGACCCATTTCTGGTATCCATTTATCCACAATTTCATCGGTCAATGCATCGACTCGAGTCTCATACTCAGGAGGAATCCCTTGAGCGCAGAAAGTGGAAACAAGATCTATAGGATGAATTTTGTTTAGGGCTTGAATAATTTCTAGTTGGCGGATTTCACCATCAAAGGTCATTTCGTAGCCACTCTTTGCCTCTATGGTCGTTGTTCCGTGAATAAGCATGGTGTCGAGGATTCGTGCAGTTTTTTGAATCGTGGCTTGAGTGCTCATTTCAGCAGTCTGTTTCAGAGTTGTTGGCATTCCTCCTCCTCGTGCCTTGATTTCCAAATATGGAACACCTTGGGCAGCCATCATTTCTAATTCATGAGATCTGGACCCGGCAAAAATCAAGTGCACGTGTGGATCAATGAGACCCGGGGTTACTAGTTTTCCTGACGCGTCTATGCTTTCGAAACCCTTCTCCAGTTCACTTAGGATGTCCTTAGTAGTTCCAACAGCTATGATTTTTCCATCTTTAACAGCCACTGCACCGTCTCGAATGATGCCAATATCCTTCATTTGTTCCTTGACTTTTGGCTTGTCAGTTGCTCCTTGCATCGTAACTAATTCTTCTGCATTGATAATTGCAAAATCAGCATCTAATGTCAATTTTTCTCACCATTTGTTCGGGTTTATACGTCGATATATTTTCTACGCTCCCATTCATGCACGGTCGTACTGAAATCCTTCCATTCTTTGAGTTTGATTTCAAGATATTTCTCGAAGAAAGCTTGGCCAAAAGCCTCCCTGAGAACCTTGTCTTTGGATAGTTCAGCTAAAGCATCTCCCAAAGATCCGGGGAGTACTCCTATACCTCTTTGAGTTCTTTCGTTCTCACTCATATGATAGATATCCTCTTCAACTGGGCTAGGAGGCTCAAGCTTTCTTTGAATACCATCCAGTCCAGCGTAAAGTATTGCGGCATAGGCAATATAGAAATTGCACGATCCATCAGAGGGTCTGTATTCTAACCGTGTAGCTAACCCACGTCCAGGAGGAACTCGAATTAAAGTGGATCGATTATAGCGTGCCCATGAAATGTAGACAGGAGCTTCCCATCCTGGAACTAGACGCTTATACGAATTTACGGAGGGATTAGTTATGCCTGCAAGGGCATTTGCGTGTGCGAGAATACCTGCTAGAAAGTGTGATGCAGTTTTGCTTAGTCCGTGTTCTCCCTTAGGGTCGTCGAAAAGGTTCGCCGACTTTTCATCATCGATAACACTTACATGTGTATGAAGACCAGCACCATACTGACCATGAAACGGCTTTGGCATACAAGAGGCAATAAGTCCGTGTTTGACTGCCATTAGTTTCAGAAGGGTCTTAACTAAATAGACAGTATCTGCCATTTTCAACGCTGGTTTGTAAGCAATATTCAGCTCATATTTTCCTGGAGGAACTTCGTGATGATGCTTCTCAATCGAAATGCCCATACTTCCAAGATTGTCCACAAGTTGCAGTCGAAAATCGATGCCCTTGTCCAATGGAGGTGTAGCAAGATAAGCGCCTTCATCTAGGAGTGAAATTTGACCATCTTCACCTTTTTTGAAAAGCCAATACTCCATTTCACTGGAAGTATAAGGAGTCACAGAGGAACCGAGACTTTCCCTTACCTTGATCAATGCGTTCTTGAGAACAAATCGTGGGCTAAGCTCAAAGAGCTGATTTGATTCAGGCTTGTAAATGTCACAAATCACAAATGCAACACGCTCAGGAAATATTCCTGGTGGCAAAATTGTAAAAGAATCTAAATCAGGAACTAGCTTCAAATCGCTTTTACTTACATCAACCATACCCACTGAGGAACCATCTGTATGGATACCTGATTCAACTGCACCAAGAAAATACTTTGAAGGAACCCAGAGAGAGTGAACAACACCGGAGATATCAGCAAATTGGAGAGCGATGTTTTTCACATTCTCCTGTTTTATGATTTTATCGATTTGTGACATTTCTAATCAGCACCAAAGCTAGGGTCTGACAACCTTAAAGTTACTATAATATATTCTTTAAGGCGTTCCCTTTTTGGATTTCTTTTATACACTCTTTCTAAAGGCAAGCTCTTGGGTAAAGAATATCTAATGAACAACTCATTACATGAAAAGTAGGAGATAAACAATGGAGTTCACAGTTAATGGAGTTCCAATTGATGATGCTTTTTGTGAATATTTCTCAGCATATATCAGCAGGATCCTTATAACTTCATTAAATAGGAAATGGGCTTTAGAATCGGCACTAGAAACAAAGGGACTGGGAAGATCAGCCACTATACCTCCTTCGGAAGCCGCTTTAGAAGCAGAAGTGAAATCGGAGAATACACCCGATGGAAGACCTGGTTTCATTATTCAAGTTATTGATAGAAAGTTGGACCAACTGAAACACTGGCTTATCGCTAGAATAAGAAAGGGTGTTATTCCATATCCAAAAACCAACGTATTTGATGCATTACCTCCTGAAATGGCTAAGGGCTTTATTGAAGTCAAAGGTACAATGATACAAACCTTTGGAGACGGTTTTGAGGAGGAAATCAAAGCCTTTGGAAGAAACACCTACAAGATACCACGAATGGATGGTTGGTTCCATGTAGAACGACAATTTGGCTTCACAAAGGGAATTGCAGGGGGAATGTTCCTGATTCTTGCAGATTCGGATGAGGCCGCTTTGGAATCAGCAGAACATGCACTCGAAGGCATCGAGACGATTCCATATACAGTTGGCAAGTTTGCAGCCTCAGGAACAAAAGTAGGAGGGAAAACATATACAGACGCTATAGCAACTACCAACGATGCATTTTGTCCTGTTTTAACTCATTACAAAAGAGGGAAGCATGAGAGAGAAGTGAAATGCGTTTACGAGGTAATCGTTACCGGACTTCAACTAGAAAGTGTTTGCAAAGCAATGAAAGTCGGGATAGAATATGCTACAAGAACCTCAGGTATATTAGAGATAACTTCAGCAAATTATGGTGGAACTCTAGGCAAGGGACAAATTTCACTTCACAGCCTATTCAAAGGTGCAAAATGATAAGATGAAACTAATTTGTATTCTTAGGGTTTGAACCCTGGAATTTTATTTGTAACCTGATGGAGCAATTTTTGGCTATGTATTAGATTCCAAAGAGAAGAAATGTCACGGTGTATCAGTGTATCCTGTTTTAATCGGTCCCGTTGTTCTCCGTTATCGCTTACTACACGGGGTGCAATATCTCGAACCGCATTAAAAGCAATATTACTACCTTGACCCAATTCAACTTCCTTGTGTAAGCTTCGAAGATCAATGCCTTGAGTTGCACAGAGGAGTTCGATTGCAATGATGTGCTCAACATTCCTAATTATTTCACTGGCTTGCCTTGCTGCAATGGTACCCATGCTAACATGGTCTTCTTGATTTGCTTGGGTTGGGATGGATGTAACACTGGCTGGCGTGGCAAGTATCTGACATTCAGCCACAAGTGAAGCAGCTGTAATTTGAGCAGTTCCAAGACCATAATGGACGCCACGGTCTTCTTGAATAGGCTGTAGAAGCAAGAGAGGCAAGCCATTGTTTAGGTTATTGTCAATGAGACGAGCAACGCGGCGCTCAGAAATTGAACCAATGCTAGTTATGGCTATTGCTAGCAAATCCATTGCTATTGCGATGGGTTGCCCGTGGAAGTTCCCTCCAGACAAGTATGTTCTAGAAGCTGGAAATATGAGGGGATTGTCTGTTGCGGAATTGATTTCTGTCGACACTACTTTTGCAACATATTCTATAGCATCACGGGCAGCGCCAAAAACCTGTGGTGTACAGCGAAGGGAATAAGCATCCTGTACACGCCGAGTTTGTTCTAGCACCTTAACTGCAGAATCGAAAGTTGAAGAGGTAATTCCAAGGTGCTGAACTAGCTTGATTATATCAGCACGTTGTTCCTGGAGGTTAGCAGCTGATTCTGCAGGTTCTACTGCTAGTTGTTGGTCAATAGTGAACACAGCTCGTGCGGCTTGCATCAACAGAGTTTCTGTTGCACCTTGCCCATCCTTTATTGACTTGATTTTCGTACGGAGTTGTTGCAGATTCTTATCAGCAATTTCTCCACGCTGACGCGATGTGACAACCTGTTTGCTACCCTTCAATAATGCAAGGAGATTCTTTGCAGACTTCTGCTGTCCATTATGAGGACGAACTGCATGTATTCGATGGTCAAAGTGGTCAAGAACCCCTTCTAGAGCTTCTATACTAAGTGAAGCAGCAATCTCTGCTGAAGCTATCAAGTTCCTTGCATCTGCGATGGCTAGCACGGCAAGAGCAGTCATTATCTGTGTTCCATTGATTAAAGCTAGCCCCTCCTTGCGTTCAAGGGTGACTGGTTTTATTTTAGCTCGTCTAAGAGCATCTGTTCCAGTAAGAATTTCACCATTATATTCTGCTTGTCCTTCACCGATTAGGACCAGTGCCATATGTGCCAATGGAGCGAGATCACCACTTGCACCCACTGAGCCCTTTGAAGGGATGATTGGATGAACACCTTTGTTGATGAGATTAAGAAGGGTCTGAAGGGTTGTTAGGCGGATGCCAGAATATCCCTTGGCAAGAGTATTGGCTCGAAGGAGCATAGCAGCGCGGACAACTTCTGTGGGGAGGGGAGCACCTACACCAGCAGCGTGACTGACGAGTAGACTGCGTTGGAGTTCAAGAGCTTTATGTTCTGGAATGACAATTTCACTCAAAGGACCGAAGCCGGTTGTAACCCCATATATGATGTCGCCTGCTGCTGTCCATTGAGATACAAGCTTAGCTGCTGTTTCCACCTTCGCTTGTGCTGAAGCAGCCAGTGTTACTTCAGCATTATTTCTTGAAACTGCAATAACATCATCGATACTCAAAGTATCCCCATCAACTTTGACCATTGGGATTGACATTAGAATCACCTAGTTAGAAGCAAATACCTTGTTTTGATGCCAACCTAAATGGTTACCCCAAATAAAAGGATGTGTTTATTGTTCGTGGTACAAAAAAGAATGAGCAGCCCACCCCATAAGAATAATGGTCAAAAATATAGAATATGGCATCAGGAAAAGTGCTGCAACTATAGCCCATTCTATGCCCATCGGTAGGAATCCTGTAACCAAGAAAGCGACTGGCATCATCACTACCCAGGACAAGACAGGATAAGTAATCATCAGTGCAACCGGTGTTTGGGTTTGACTTTGCGTAACATATGGATAGCGACTCCCAAGTCCAACACCCATTGCTGTTGAGAGAAGGACAGCGTGTGGAAGGATAGCACCACCTATGATGATTAAACCAGGGTTTCCAAGAATTACTGCAAAATAAATTGCAAAGGGTATTGTAACAAGAACAGGAGTGACAAGCAAAAAAAAGAATTTAATGAATGCAATATGAAGCGGAGAAAGAGGAGCAAGTCGGAGAAGATGATTTTTGCCATATTCGCCCTTAAAGGGATCAGCGGCAGAGATAGCCAAGAGCGGGACAAGCAGGACGAGTATGATAACATATAGAGCAGGGATAAGGTCCATATAATCCTCGGGCAAAGGAAGTATTAGACGGATTATTGGAGCAAAAATAATGAATAGAGCAGCTAGAATGAAATTAACGATGATACTTGCCCAATAAACTGATTTTCCTGGACTTCGAAGACCCATCACCATGTCTTTCTTCAATAAAGCACGGAAAGGAGAACTGGCACCTTGAAAATTAATGGGAACCCGACCAAGTAAACCAGTGGCATGCCCACTCCGATTTGTTACAATGGCAAGGTCTTCATAGAGAACATAATTGATTAGACGTGTAAGCCTCACTGCAACAACTAAAATCAAAATGTAGAGAATAACAAGGCTAACCAACAATAAGGGAAATGCAGAGAGAGGAAGATAAGCTAATTGTCCTGCTGTCCCAAACGCGACAAATAGGTAAGCCAAATAATAAACTGGCATAGGTACCAAGTTATTGCCAATTGATATGAATGGTGTAAGGAGAAGAAGGGTGCCGTACATAATTATCAGGTAAAAAAGGAGACGACGTATACGGTGCCTCCTCCAAAAAAAAGACACATACCGTCTTAAACAGAATAGTGCGTGTGACGCTAAAGAACCGATTTCGCCCAGAAAAATGAATAACACAATTATTAGGATGATTGCACCATTTGTTACACCGAATTCAATTTTGAAAAACTCGATAATCGGAATAAGGGCAAGCCCCACATATAAGACAAACATAAGACGGCGAGGAATAGAACGTAAATACTTAGAAACAAGGAATGCACTTACACGAATTGGTGCTGGAAAGAGAAGGTCGATATCTGCTGGTTCCACTTCGCTACTAACAGGCACACTGATGAACGCCTTTACTATTTGTTGCAAAAATACAAATGAGATTGCGGCATAGAAGATAATTACAGAAGTTGATCCCAGTAAGCCAGCATCAACAATAATCCAATACATCATTGCACGCATTTCAACTGGAAAAGCAAAGATCATGAACCACAGAATCCACATCACGAATCCAACTATTGCAAAGGAAACTGCTTGAACAAGGATAAACATGGGTCGTTTTATTGCCATTCGTAAATAATTCCATAAACGGCGGTATTCCCAATATGTTAGGGTGCCAATTCCAATAGTTCCTTCAGTTCCCAGACCCCTTACCCTCCACGCAACGTTTCGATGTAATACTGTTCAAGAGAAGTTTCATCACCAACTTGATTACGAAGTTCTTTTGTTGTTCCTGAAGCTACCTTGACACCATCTGATAAAATCGTGAATTCATCACTCACTTCTTCAGCAACACTTAGAATATGTGTCGAAATCAAAATGGTGTGTCCTTCCGATGCTAGGTCTCGGATAAGCTGTTTGAGAACATAACCGCCCTCAGGATCAAGCCCATAGAGGGGTTCATCCATCATTATGACCTTTGGCTTATGAACCAGCAGCCCACAGAGAAGGGTACGCTGTAGCATCCCTCGGGACAATTCACCTAAGTACTTGTTCTGGTACGAAGTGATATCAAAGAGAGACATGTATTTGTTCCGTCGCTGTTCAAAGACATCCTTCGGTATTTTGTATAAGCTGCCGATGAAGTGCAGAAACTCATTTACTTTGAGACTTTCGTATGCTGCAGGTTGGTCTGATAGGAATCCTATATGCTGTTTAGCATTCCAAGATTCCCGTAACAAATCAAATCCCATTATGAAAATACTGCCCCGGTTTGGACGAATAAGACCAGCTAGAAGCTTCAAAGTGGTTGTTTTACCAGCACCATTTGGTCCTACAAGGGCATGAACAACGCTTTGGCGAATCTGTAAATTGAGCCGATTAACAGCCATGACTCCAGGAGCATAGATTTTGGTGAGTCTGAAGGATTCAATTGCAGGTGTATCTTTTGTTTGTGTCTTTGAAGTCTTAGGCATACATATTTTCCCCTAGCGTTTTGTTTGTTGCTAGGTCACTCCCCATTGGGAAGGCAGAGGCAGCCATACTAGTACAACTATCAAGACGACAACAGCCCCCAGTATAAAGGCTGCACGCATAACTGGTGTTATAGTACGGTAGCCTGTCTTAAGACTAAGAGAGAAGAGAGCAGAGCAAAGGAGAAAACCTCCGAGACCACGGAACACTAAATAAGCTGGTACAAGGATTATCCCAAATGGATTTTCAGTAGCCATAAGCTCAAAGAGGGTTTGGAGAGCAAGAAGGAAGGAAGATAACGTTACAAAGAATAGACCAATAATAATGAAGCGATATTCAGAGAATGGTTGTAGTTCTCCGAATTCTTGTAAGGCTGTTTCCTTTTCAATTAGTGTAATTAGCTCAGCCCGGCTCATCGTGGACTTAACGGATAGCCCAAGGCGACGTGCCTCTTCTTCTAGTCCCTTACGGTCCAGTGTCAGAAGCTTATCACGGATATCAGGCAATTTCTCACATCCTCCTAATCCCTAATGCCACTTCGCCAGTTCCTATTATACGTTTTTATCCCAGCAAAATGGCTAGGATTCTGCATCGCTTGCATCAGTTTTTATGATTCCTATGATTGGGAGAATAATAAACAACCCAAGAATAAAGAGCGCTATGGCAAAAAAAGTAAGAATGGTGGGTAGAACAAGTTTGACGATGGGAAATTCTGCCACTCCACCGTAGAGAAAGGGAAGTGTCCAGCCAATATTAAGGGTAATAACGCAAATAGAAAAAATGATGGTAGTTAATATCCAACGGGATCTGCTCTGTAATTCAATTTTATTCATAGATTTTCCTACCATAGAATATTACTCTTTTAGTCATTTTGCTTCGAATGAGTGTGTTTATTTTTGCTCCCAACTTTGTCTGTTTCCCTATCACTTTTTGTTTGTGTTGGGGCGATAGTTGTTAGTTCCTGCTTGTGCCCTTTTAGCCATTTTCGTCCAATTAATTTGATAAGTTCCACAACGATGAATACAGATAATGAAACTGCCAAGATGATTAGCCAATCCAGTAATGAAAGAGGAGCTACATGGAAGACACTGGCAAGAAACGGCTGGTACAAAATAAGGGCATGTAGTCCCATAGAAGATAAGATAGCTAGAAGGAGAACACGGTTTCCAAAGATTCCAACTTTGAGAAGGGATTGGCGTCCCGAACGGGAATTTAACGCCTGAATCATCTGCATAAAAACCAAAGCCGTAAACGCTATGGTCCGAGCACGAACTATTACTTCACTACTTGTGATTCCTCCGCCAAAGACCATTATTTCCAACCAGTAAAGCCCAAGTGTAGCAAAGGCAATTGTAATGCCAACTATCCAAATCTGAATCCACACTGCACCTGTTAAAACTCCTTCCTCTGGATTTTGCGGGTGCCGTTCCATTACATCTTTTTCTATTGGTTCCATTCCAAGGGCTAATGCTGGTAATCCATCTGTCACTAGGTTAACGAAGAGAATTTGGATAGCGAGTAAGGGTAAGGGCCAGCCAATGAATAAAACACTGGCAAGGAATATTACAAGGATTTCACCTGCATTACAGGAGAGAAGGTAGGAGACGAATTTGCGGGTATTATCAGCGATACCTCGACCCTCTTCGATTGCATTGACAATTGAGGCAAAATTATCATCTGTGAGAATCATATCCGAAGCTTCTTTTGTGACATCGGTCCCTGTAATGCCCATTGCGATTCCTATATCTGCATTTTTGAGTGCTGGAGCATCATTAACACCATCTCCAGTCATAGCGCAGATAGCACCACGCTGTTTCAATGCCCGTACAATACGAAGTTTGTGTTCAGGTGAAACTCTTGCATAGACACGTACCTGAAGTACAACATCAGCTAGATCTTCATCAGAAATAGAGTCGAGAGCTTCACCAGTAAGCACGACATCATCCTCTTTGAACATCCCCAATTCGTCTGCGACAGCAACAGCGGTATATTGATGATCGCCTGTTATCATGACGGGAGTTATACCTGCGCGACGACACAATTTAATTGCTTCACGGACTTCAGGACGTGGAGGATCCATCATTCCTGCAAGACCAACAAAGACTAAGTCATTCTCTACACCCTGAGGGGAGATATCGCTTAGAGTCTCAGGTAATATCCTGAAAGCCATTGCTAGTACTCTAAGGGCTTGAGTTGCCATCTTATCGTTATTGGCTAATATTGACGCTCTAGCCCGCTCTGTTAATGGTTTCAAGCCCTCATCAGTAAGTATATGCGAGCAACGTTTAAGCACAACTTCAGGAGCGCCTTTCACATAGGCAATGGTATTGCCATCGGGCGTATCATGAATAGTGGACATTAGTTTACGAGCGGCATCGAAGGGTAGTTCTGCTATACGTGGAAAATCCTTCAAAAGATTTCCATCAATCCCAGCCTTCTGTGCTACAACAAATAATGCACCTTCGGTGGGATCACCAAATACCTCCCAATTCTTCTTCTGTTTACGAACGATAGCGTTGTTGCAAAGGCGACTAACCTGTAAGAGCAAATGTATTTGAGAATCTTGAAGAGGATTGATGGGATTGCCTTCATAAACAAAATTACCTTTCGGCTCGTATCCAATACCAGTAACGTAGATTAACCTGTCAGGAACGTAGATGACCCTAACAGTCATTTCATCCTTCGTAAGCGTCCCTGTCTTATCTGAACAGATAACCGTGGCTGCCCCAAGTGTCTCTACAGCAGGCAATCTCCTAATGATGGCATTCCGCTTAATCATCCTCTGTACTCCAAGTGCTAATGTTATGGTCACAACAGCTGGCAAACCTTCAGGGATTGCAGCAACGGCTAAAGCGACAGCCGTAATGAATAATGATATTAGTTCAGCAGTCTGAAAGATGACCTGAACTCCAAACACGACCATACAAATAATTAGAATCCCAATACCCAACTGCTTACCCAGTTTTTCCATCCGTTTCTGAAGAGGCGTCTCCTTTTCCTCAGCAGCCTGAATCATCTCTGCAATGCGACCAATCTCAGTGTTCATTCCAGTTCTACAGACAACGGCAAGTCCCCGTCCGGAAGTAATCACTGTTCCTGAATGAACCATATTAACTCGATCTGCAATAGGAACATTCCGTGTAAGAACAGTTTGAGCGTTTTTCTTTACAGGAAGCGATTCACCTGTCAGTGATGCTTCATCGGTGTAGAGATTATGAGATTCAATAATGCGAGAATCAGCAGGAAGACGGTCTCCAGTTTCAAGACGGAGAATATCACCCGGTACAACCTCTCTTGATGGAACATCAACTGGATTACCCTCTCTTATAACATGAGCGCGTGGAGCCGCCATCTCTTTTAGGGCTTCAATTGCTTTCTCAGCCCGGTATTCTTGGATAAAACCCATTATTGCATTTAATATCACGATAACCATGATGACAATGGTGTCAAGAGGTAGATCCGCTGTTCCGTTAAGTAGATTTTCCAAATGAGTTACAATAGCAGAAATCCCTGCAGCAAATAATAGGATAATAACAAGAAAATCTTTGAATTGAGCTGCAAACATTGCTAAAGGACTTGGACCAGGAATAGCAAGGAGTTCATTTGGGCCATACTTCACAAGCCGGTTTTCTGCCTCCTCCTTTGTCAAGCCTTTCTCTGTGACATTAAGCTGATCCATAA
>JABXGU010000489.1 GCA_016550415.1 archaeon
CGACGGCGCGACTGATAGCTCGACCCCGGGCCTTGATCACGAGTTCCTCAGGATTTCGGTTGAGTTGAGTGACACAGGCAGTGATATAACTCATCAAAGGTTTGCTGCCAACGAACACAACGCTTTCGTCACGTCGTGACTTGGGAGCTTCAGCCTTTGCTTCAGCTTTAGGCTTTGCTTCTTTTTTCGGAGCCTTTTTCGGCTTTTCCTCTTCAGCCTTAGGCTCTTCCGCTTTGGCTTCTTCAGTTTTTGTAGTCTCAGCAGATTCAGTTTCTTTAGACATTTTGGGAGTTTCCTCAATCTCTGGTTTTGTTGTATGCTGGTTTCACCAGTTGTCCATTGACTAGTTGCAGAAAGGTCTAAGACCTCCTCCTGCAACTTGGTGAGGAGAACCGATACCCGCATATTAACTTTAAAGTGTTTGGTTTCATCCCAGAAAGCTTTTTTCTAGAAATATTGAGCAATTATTCGCCTTTCTTTTGATAAAATAGCTTATACACTATCAAAACAATGACGCCGCCAACAATTGGAATAAGCATACTCAGGTGAATAAGCTGGTCAGGTGTAAATGGGAATCCAGTGGGAGTGAAAGGGGTAGGAGTCAGTAATTGCGTTTCCATGAAGGCTTCGATGACCCGCCCTACTGTTTCCAGAGAATTGGGAGAACATTTATCGGGAGTGTCCTCTAGGGTGTGCCAGTATGGGTAGGAGAAATCAATGATATCGACCGCAGGAATCCCTGCGGATAAGAAGGGGCGGTGATCATCAATTACATAGACACCTGCCGAATTCAGGAAAATATCTTCGTAATTGAGATCAGCAGCAAGTTGCCAGATTGAGTCCACAAGTGCTGGTGTGGATGACCGCTCTTTTGGAAGTTGAAGATCCGCATCACCCATCATATCCAATAGAATTGCGGCGTGAATATTCACTTTTTGAGTTTGCATAAGACTGTCGACAAAGTGTGTTGACCCAACAATCCAATCCCACCCGTTATAATCTCCTGAATCTTCAGCATCAACAAATAACAGCATCGTAACTGCTTGTGCTTCATCGGGTAGTACTTCAGCCAACTCTATTAAGGTGGCAACACCACTCCCACCATCATTTGCCCCAAGAATGGGACGTGACCGATTCAAGGGGTCGGGGTCATAGTCAGCAATTGGTCGGGTGTCATAATGAGCTAAGAGCACATAATGCGGGGATACAAGTTCACCTGCCATGATGTTCCTAAGCGGCGTGTTCAAGTAGGTCCACGTTTGTGTCTGAACGGACCAATTTAGGGATTCTAAAGTAGCAATGATATAATCTCCACAGGCCGTGAGGTTATCTGATCCAGGTGGACGAGGACCAAAATCACATTGCGCTTCAAGGTATCCGAATGCTCGAGTGCCATTAAACTCCAAAGTGACTTGGAGTGGATGTGTAGAAGTATCAATTTCTTGACACTGCATCGTGGTATTGCTTACAGCTATTTTGACTACTGGGGATATCAGCAGAAACAACAAGATCACGAAAAGTAGTCCAATGTGACGCAACTGGACATGGCTCATTTTTCGATTTGGTTCCTGGGCTAACATACAATCAGAAATAAAGTCAGAAAACCCGAAACCTATAAAAGTACTGGACAGGAGCCTCAGTTTTACCGTTAGGTGGCTTTCATGTCCAAAGACACTGATGAGTTAAAACGCATTCGGGAACGTAAGATACAAGCTCTTCTCAAAGAGCAAGAACGCCGTGAAGCAGTCAAAGATGAAGTCGCCGAACGGGAAAAAGAACGTGAAAAAATCGTTGCAGCACTGTTTCTACCTGAGGCTGTTTCTTACCTGGAAGAATTGAAAAAGACCAAACCCACAATCGCCTATCGAATCGAGGATTTAGCAATCACGCTTTATCTCCGTAGGCAGCTAATTAATAGAATTCCTAAAGAAGGCGTCATCTTAGTTCAGCGAAAACTTGAAGGTGTGGAACCA
>JABXGU010000490.1 GCA_016550415.1 archaeon
CCCTCCCCCCTAGAAAACCATTCCCTCTCCCCTCCAATTGTGTCCTTGATTGGACAAATGTCCTTTTCTTGGAGGTGCCTAATCCGCCATAAAGCCCAGTGTCATATTTTCTTGTTTTAATAAAAAATATGAATTCAGATTTTAGGCTTGGAGGGTATGATGGGCGCTATTTGAGTAGTCGTGAAATATTTGCTCGTGCTGGTTTGGGGAGTTTTTGTTCAGCGATGAGTTCATCGACTGCTGTCATGATTTTTTCCCGGTCTAGTTTGTCTTCATCTCGCATTTGGCGAAGGGCGTGTCGAAGGGCTACAGGCGGACGCATTTTATGGTCGATGTTGCGTTTCGTATAGTGTTGCAAGACTTTGGGGTCAATAGCACCCTTGTCTGCAAGTAGTTTAACTGTGCGAAGAAGAGGGGCGCGGTGAGGACCTCGACGAATACCCATGCGTCTACGACCAGTGGATAGTGTATGCAACTTTTTTTCTCGTGGTGGTTCTGGTTCTATGTTTTTGGCACCACAGTATTCACAGACGATGGGTCGCCCAGGCATTATTATTTCATATAAGAGTTTGGCGCCACATTCAGCACATTTGAGAACACGACTGGGTTTGGGTTCTTCACTCATAAGAAATGATTCTGATTGTGGCTACATAAGCCTTTACTGATATTAGCAAATCACAATTGCATTACGAGGGAAGATCTTTGAGATATACAACGATGGTTATGTCACGCACATTGGTGTGAGTAGGGCCTGTGAAGATATGGTCGTTGAGGGCTTCAAAAAGGGTGTAAGTGCAATTGGTTTCGAGCAATTCCGTGGGGGAGAGATTGAGAGTAGTCGCCCGTTGGATTGATTCGTAGTCGGCAATTGCTCCAGCGTAAGGTGTTGGACCATCGATGCCATCAGTAGCGAGACTGGCAACGACCAGTCCATCATGGTGTTTGAGGAACGGAAGGGTAGCGGTTATGAGTTCGGTGTTGCGTCCGCCTTTTCCAGAATAGCTGAGTGTGACGGTAGTTTCGGAGCCTATTATGATGATTTGAGGTCTATCCGTGTTGGGGAGTCTGTTTGCAAGTTCGCCTATTTTTTGTCCAATTTCTCGTGCTTCTCCTTGCCAATCCGTGGCAAGGATTTGAGCTGTCAGATTCATTTGTTGTGCGGCTTGTTGAGCTGCTTCACACGCCAATTGGTTGTTGCCAATGAGTTCAGTGACAGTAGAAGAAAAAATGGGATTGGTTGGTTTCGGGGTATCAGGCATGGATCCTCGGACGCCATCTTTGATGCGTTTCTTCACTCGGGGAGGTACCTTAGACCAGAGGTTATACTTGGTAAGAATTTTTGCAGCGTCCTGAAAGGTGGTGGGATCTGGAAGTGTGGGTCCACTCGCGATCATGTCGAGTTGGTCAGTAGGAATGTCTGAAATTAGGAGACTTATATGCTGTCTTGGATAAATCTGACTGCTGAGATAACCTCCTTTGATATCTGAGAGGTGTTTTCGAAGTGTATTCATTTCAGTAATGGGTACTCCGGATTCCATTAAGAGAGTCGTGATTTGTTGAGTGTCCTGCACGGTAAGAGGTGATGCAGGGAGGGACAGTAAGGAAGACCCGCCACCGGATATTAGGCTGATTATTAATGCGTCAGTTGGACTGCTAGTAATGAGCTTCAACAGTGCTCGAGTAGAAGTTATGCTTTGATCTGTGGGAAGGGGGTGTCCACCTCCTTGTATTTCCACTCGTTCAAGCATAAAATCATTCACAGTATTTTCAGGGACAATTATTAGACCACCAGAGATACAATCGGAAAGTAGTGTTTCTATGGCTTCTGCCATTCGCCCACTGGCTTTGCCTGCACCGATTACAAAAACTCCATTAAGAGCATCAAGGTCGAGTTTGTGACTCGCGAAACGTAAAATATGATTTTCAAATTTGATTGATTGGCGAACCATTTGCTGGGGATCAGCAGCAGTTAATGCGACTTCGAGTAAATCTAGAGCGATTTTCCTCGCGTGTTGCGTTTTGGGTGATCCCTTGATCAGGTCATTTTTGTTACGAATTTTTTTAGTCAATGCACTGCCACTTCGATGTTCTACATGTTGAATATTTCTAACCTCAATTGGTCGTGAGGCTTTTTAATCATCATCAATCCGAATATCAACCGAACTAAAATACATCACATCATCACAAGGAAATGGAAGCCTTTTCCCGAGGACCAAATCAAGATATTACGCTTGAAAAACTATCTTCAATTTAGGTCGTGTTTTTAAATTCGGAGCCGTCGTCAAAGGCTGCGAACATGGACTTCATGATCTTTTCCATGATATCTTTCAATAATTCGCCATTCACAATACCATCGATGAAATTATGCATCTTCTGATATTCTTCATCGCTCTCAAAGGAGAGAACAACACCTTTGCCATCAGGAAGGGGTTCAGCGGTGTATTCGATATCTTCATCCATGAAGCTTTTTGCCATTCGCTTCAAACCCTCTTCATCTTCCAGCATGTCACCTAGGGGCATTTCTTCATAGATGCTCCCTTTAAATTCAAGTTTAATAGTCCGAGTAGTCGGATCAGATTCAAAGACTAAGTGTTCTTGTATTGCTGCTTGGATTTTATCAAAGGGTAGCTCAAAGCCCATTTATTTTCACCCCTGAACATTTGAAGGTACCTCAACAACTTTCTAGCCTAAAAAACCTCACATTAAGATCCGTTCTGTTAAAAATAGATGGTGCTATAGATCGGTAGCTGAGTGAACCATCGTTGAAGGGCATGCTTTACCCATTCTTCTTTGATTTGTAGCAAGCCCAGATATTCGAGTTCCTCGAGAGATTGGGTTCCGTATACAAGTGCTGAAAGACCTTTGATGGTCATAACCGCTGAGGGATTTCCTGAGGCAGGACGAACCTGAAGTAAGTCCTTTTCTGAACGAAGCACAAATATTTGATTATTCCATTCACACATCTTGTCAGTAATGCGAATGCGAAATTCATCTTCACCTTTTGCAGGCAGATCCTTTAGTGCTTGTTCAACGTCAATTACTCGAACCATCCAGGGCATATGTCGTTTGATTTCAATGACGTCGTCTTTGAACCAATGTTCGACCATTGTATCAAAGGGAGCATGAATCCAGACTTTGCTAATCTGGTCAACATGTCTCGCAAAGAAGTTTAACAATACTGATTGGGCAGGCAGGCTATTCCAGTAGAAATCAATGATATGGAGTTCTTGGGTTGACTCATCACGGGGATCTTTGCGTTGTATCCGATAACGGCTCATCCCTTCGGTTTTTCCATTCCGCTTGACAAACACAACCAGAGAATCCTTGCACCGGTCCTTCCAGATTTTCGGCTTCAACTCTGTAAAAATAACAAAGCCATGATAGCTAGGAAATGGAAAACGGTTGAAATATTCTGTATATTCTTTCTGTACATCCTGCGCTCGATGTCTTTCGATAACCCAGTCAGAACCCGGATCTATCGAGAGATAATGACGAATCGCAAGTTGTGGAGCGCCAACAATGTATGGCGCATTCGCCTTGGCGTAGTCAAATTTCTCGTAATAAGAATCTTTGAATGGTGCTAACATACTCACCGAGAAGCCATTTTGTTGCATTTGGTTAAAGGCATACTGCATCAGTTTCCGAATATTCCCCTGATACCGTCCCTCCGGATAAGTACTCACTTCAGCGATTCCACCCATCCGCTTACTAACACCCCGAATACATTGTTTGAAATCGATTACTGCAACGGTTGAGATGAGAGTCCCTGCATCATCGAAAAGCCCGATTGTTTGTGCGGGGTCAAGATATGTAATCTCTTCATCTTTCACTTCTTTATCTGACCATTCACCGAAGGCATATCGGTGTAACCTTCGGGCCTCAATACGTTCCTTCTCTGATAAATTGCGGATTTCCACGATACATCACCGGTTCGTTTGACTTATTTTTGGTGGTTCATTACAGGTGCTCAACCTGATATAGTCTTTCATCCATTAGATTGATGAAAGACAGGAGAACTCGCTCACAAAACATTTCAGTAAGGTGATAAAATGACCAATAGGCTTGCATCATCCAATAAGCCAACCCTTGTTTTATATCATACACTCATGGCTGCTAAAGGTTATCCAGTTCTAGCTGGTCGTGTACAACCAGCCTTTGATTATTTACGCGAAACTGGAACTCTTGATTCACCTCATGTGAAAGTAGAGCAAGCATTGGATGTTTCTCGAGATTTACTTGTTCAGGTGCACACTAAGGATCATATTCAGCGGGTGAAGAATTCTGGGTACGACGCCGCTTCATTGGTCTCTGCTGGTGC
>JABXGU010000491.1 GCA_016550415.1 archaeon
AGATCAAGGACAGAGCAGACTGGATTTCGGAGTATTACGACGAGATAATCTTGGACAGCACTGCTCCTGTCACAACGCTGAGCCACACGCCAGGCAGTTCTACGGTCACATTGTCTGCCATTGACGCCATGTCGGGGGTTCAGGCTATCTACTACAGAGTAGACGGTGAAGTTTGGAGCGTGTACACGGACCCGATTTCACTCATCGGAACTGGAACCCATACAATTGATTATTACAGTGAGGACAACGCTGGGAATGCTGAAGATATCGGGAGCTCAACGTTCCATTATCTGACTGTGGATACACATCCGAGTGGGCTTGATGCGCCTACTGGAGAAGGGTGGTATGAGGAGGCGGAGACTGCGTCTATTAGCGTTTCGCCTGTTGCGGGGTTCATCTTCAAGTATTGGTTCTTGGACGGCGCCTTACAGACGCCTTATTCATTTGATCTGAGCACAGAGATTGTTGGCATGGATGGTCCTCATACTGCGACTGCTAGGTTTGCTGTGATTGCTACAGTGGATGTTATTCCTAACACTCTTAACTTGAAGAGCAAAGCTGCATATGTAATGGCTTTTGTTGAGTTGCCTGAAGGCTACGATGTTAATGAGATTGATGTTTCTACGATATTGTTGAACGGTACTATTTCAGTGGATCCAGAAGCGTCTGTGGAGGTTGGAGATTATGATAGTGATGGTATTCCTGATTTGATGGTAAAGTTCAGTGGAGCCGAGGTCTTTGATTACATTAAGAATAACATTGACTTGACTGAGCTTGGTGAAGAGAAGTCCATAGATATTGCTTTGACTGTGACTGGTGAGCTTTCAAATACGATCATGTTTCAGGGCAGCAACACTGTTAAAGTGAAGATGCCTATGCCGAAAGGAAAGGAATCTTAGTACGGGCGCACGCAGAATCTTTGGGATTTTTACACGTTCTTTACACGATTTGATGCTGATTTGTAAAGAAATAACGCTGACTCCCTTATGCATTCATACGCAATACGCTTACCTTATAATGTGTAATCCTATAGTTCCTAATTATGGGTAAGAACAATCTCCGAATATTTGCCAGATACTACGACCAGATCTATCTGCAAATGAATGACTATGAAAGTGAATCGAAGATTGTCAAGCACATAATAAGGCAATTCGAGAAAAAACCATCAAAAACGCTACTTGACGTCGGATGCGGAACAGGGGAGCATCTGAAGCATCTTTCTCAAAACTTTCGGTGCAAGGGAATAGACATTAGCAAAGAGATGATCGAGACGGCCAGAGCCAAAGTTGCAGATGCAGAGTTCGAAATCGCAGATATGATAGATTTCAGCTTGGGACAAAAGTTTGACGTGATAACATGTCTTTTCAGTTCAATCGGCTACGTTCAGACCTTCAAGAATCTAGTAAAAACTTTGAAGAACCTTCTCTATCATCTCAACGACGAGGGCTTAACTCTCGTCGAACCTTGGGTATTCAAGAAAGAATTTCGAAAAGGAACTGTCTCGATCGACACTTACGAGGATGACAAAATAAGACTAGTAAGGATGGGCACCAGCAAGCTTACAAGATCACAATGGTTGGTCTACTTTCACTACTTAATAGGAACAGACGGAGAAATCAAGCATGCGCGTGAGGTCCATAAGATGCTAGCTGCTGATTATGAAGACTATGTTAGGGCCTTCAATCTGGCAGGATACAGTGAAACCAAATTCCTCAAAGAGGACCAATGGACACGAAGCAGAGGTCTGTTTGTTGCCACGAAATAAATGCGTACACTGGCAAACTTGAAGTACGACCCAATTCATGCTCGCGAGTCTGGAAAAATTTTAAGTTGATGGTGAAACACTCTCGGAGCAATGCCAGAAAGAAAAAACAAACGTCTCAGAATGGCTGGAATTAAACAGCTCTTACTGATTTATCTAATGCTTTCCATCCAAATAGTACTCTTCATTGTTTCTGCTGGTCATACTGCTGGTCTTCGACCATGGATCTTCTTCGGCGCTTCCTTTCTACACTATTCTGTGAGTACAGTAGTTCAGTACAAACTCAACCCTGAACTTCTTATTCAGAGACTCAAAAGAAAAAGAGAGGGTTCCAAATTATGGGACGAAATATTGATGCGAGCAAGCAACCTCATGGTGTTAGTTGCCATACCGATCATTGCAGGATTGGATGTTGGTAGATTTTATTGGTCAAGCCTAGACATCTATTTTGCAGTAGTGGGTCTCGCACTATTCTTTATTTCCACGATTCTTCTTAATTGGGCTATGATAGTAAACCCGTATTTTGAACAAACTGTTCGAATCCAGAAGGATAGAGGTCATAAGGTGATAACAAGCGGACCGTACAAGATTGTGAGGCACCCGGGACATCTAGCAGGAATCCTATTTGCTCTGTCAATTCCACTAATAATCGGGTCTGCTTTCACATTCATCCCAGCTGGAATCTACTGTCTCTTAATTGTAACACGAACATTATTGGAAGACAGAACACTTCAAAAGGAATTGGATGGATACTCAGAATACACAAAAGAGGTTAGGTACAGACTATTTCCTGGGATTTGGTAGTTTGGTTGTATTCTTTCACTTTAAGTATGTGCGCGCATATTAAACATTTA
>JABXGU010000492.1 GCA_016550415.1 archaeon
AAGAACAATTTGGTAGTTACCGTGCAATAGTGTTGACTGGTTCACGGATGCCCAACGCTTCTGAAATAATAAAGAAAGCTGCAGAGAAACTGCAAGAAATATGAAAAATCCAGTAGATGAGCTGTATTTTTGTAAGTGGATTCAAGGCTTTGATTAAGTCATTTGCATCGAATAAGATTCTGAAACGTGACCGCAAACCGTGCATTTATACGATTTCTTTTTCCTGATTTTGCCTTTCTCATGAGTTATGCAAGCAGTATGAAAGACTGCCTTACATTTTGAACAAGTTAAAGGAACTTGTACTGATTTCCCGCAAACACGACATACTGGCTCTCCAGTTTCCCCAACAACAATTTCTTCGTTCATAAAAACAACTCCTATTTTTCACATTTCATTTTGAGTTAGCAAATCCAAGTACAGACTTGCAATTATTTCTATCACATACACACAAGTATTAAAAAATGTTCAATTTCAGCCACTTTAACGGTTTTCTATAATAAATTGTGAATAAAAAAGAGGCAAATAGAAAAACATCAGTGATAATATAATATCTTACCTCAGTTGGGAGGTTCTTTGCTTAATGACGAAATCACCAGTTTGGTACGTGGATAGAAGTGTTTGGCCAAGATATTCAATGTTGGATAAATTGGAAGTTCTCTGGAAAAAATCTGGATTACAAAAAGCAGTGCAAAAGGATCATCGGGTCATTATTAAAACCCATTTTGGGAATTTTGGGAACCTGATGCATCTTAGGCCAGCACTCTTGAGAAAGATGGTTGATTTGGTGAAGAGTAGAGGTGCACACCCAATTCTTGCTGAATCAGCAGGTCTGGGCTACGGTCCAGGTGTGTATGGTAATCGTACAACAGCAGCAGAGTATTTTCGGATGGCTGCATATAATGGCTTCACATTGGGATCTATGGGTGCGCCAATCATTCTACTTGATGGGTATTGGGGAACAGACACCTTTGAAGTGAAAATTAAGGGCAAGCACCTGAAGAAAGTAGAAGTTGGCATGGCACTTCGCGATGCTGATATCATAATTGTCTTCACCCATTTCAAAGGTCATGGTCTCGTTGGTATGGGTGGAGCATTAAAGAATATGGGGATAGGATGTGTTGGGAAGTATAGCAAAGCCATGATGCATGGTCCTTTGAATCCAATAATAAATCCTGAAGAATGCAAGGGAAAAGAGTGCAGTCTTTGTATACGTGTTTGTCCCACTCGTTGCATAACTGTAGATCCTAAAGTTGCAATTGATAGGAATCGGTGTATCAAATGTCTTCATTGTGGATCTGTTTGCCGGGGATTAGCGAAATCGAAGGCAATTTATGGTGACTGGTCTAGCCCACCAAGGGAACAGACAGAGCGTATGATTGAAAACGTTCTAGGAGTTCTAGAAGGAGTTGGACGAGACAGATTCTTCTTCATCAATGCAGCCCTTGACATCAGTGAAATGTGTGACTGTGTAAGCTTCGGTCCACAAGCGATAGTGCCAGACCTGGGTATTTTTGCTGCACGCGATCCAATTGCCATTGATGCAGCCACTCTTGACATCCTAGATAAAGCAAAACCTGTTAGTTCATCAATTTGTGAGAACCTTGAAGAAGGCGAGGACAAGTTTGCTGTAGCCTGCGGCTATCCAGACCCTGAAACAGGCAAGCAAGGCTTAACAGATACACATCATTTGCAACTTGAATATGGAGAAAAAATGGGTCTTGGCACAAGAGATTACGAATTGAAACATGTCGACAAAAAACGAGAAAAACCACAGAACAGCGGCTGATAAGAGTTCTGGAAAGAGGTGAGCCGCGGACGCTAACATCAGTGCAGATCAGTCCTATTCCGTCATACGCCTTGATGATTGGCTCAGGGTAGGTGCATGTTCGTCATCGTCGACGCCCGCAAGCTCAGTATATAATCTGCTTGAAAACGGGTTAAGTAGTTTTTGGCAAATTTGGTCAATGTGTATCAAAGGTAGATGCTATTTGGACATTTGCTTCTGTATTTTTAGAAGAGTTCTGATTGGCATGAAGATGAGAATGAAGATAATGAATGAGACCGCAGTAAATACAGCAAACAGTATTTTCACAATTAATGTTAATGCGAGTATGATGAGAGGGATGGGCAGTATGAAACCTAAAAAGGAGCGAACAAAGACGAATGTGATGGATTTCTGAATGTCTTTTACCATCCGATTCCCAATCATCATTAGAACAAGGATTACAGCATAGGGTATCGCGTAAACAATTGTATAGTAGAGTGGTTCATTGAGAAGAAGGGGGAACACGAAATAGAGACTTCCGATTCCAATCAAAGTGATTATTGTAATGATTGTCCAGACACTAAGGAGAAATATTGCTCTCGATAG
>JABXGU010000493.1 GCA_016550415.1 archaeon
AGGTTCTAGATGAGGACTAGCTCTCGCTTTCCTGACTCCATAACATGGAGTGCTTTACCAGCAATCGGACCGCGATACTCTCGACAAGAAAATAGACTGAGTACACGACCTTCGAAAAACTCGTGGAATCCATGCGGAAAGACTTCGTGGGCTCGTACAATGAGGTCGACTGAATTAAAGTCCATGAACTCCTCGGTCACATCTTGTCCAAAGGTTCGAATTTGACCTCCCCGCATGGAGGGGCCAAAGCCTTTGAGCGTTTCACGTGGATCATTCCATAACAGTTGATATGCAATCTGATTTTCAATGGTGATTTCTCGTGGGAGTGAATCAATTTGTTTTACATCCCTGAGATTTTCTGGAATCCCACCATGAACTGCAAAGATACGGTGGTCTCGACTAATCCCTGCCAATGGAAGATTCGCAAAGGTCTCCCAGTATTCTTGGAGTATATCTCCATACTTGGCTTGAACCACGTCATAGAAACCATAAGCTCGATTGACCCATGGCGTTTCATGGTTGCCTCGAAGAAGCATCATTCGATGTGGAATCTCGATTTTGAGTCTAAACAAGAAATTCATGTTTTCGATTTGAAAAGGCCCTCTATCTACGTAATCACCTAAAAAGACAAAGACCGACTGGCTATCCCAAAACCGGGTTAGAACGCGCTGTGTAGCGTCCCAATCGCCATGTGTATCTCCGATGAACACAAGCGGGGCATCAGGGAGTCTCAATAAACGCGGTTCTTGGAGTAAAATGGGTCGAACCTCCTCAAGAAGATTAAGGGCATCTTCTTTGTTGTATTGCCGGATAGCTGCCGCTGTTTCGGCGATCATATTCAAAGAACCTCCTGATTTAATTATGGAAACTTGCCGTTAAGGGTTTTGAAATCAGGAATAGGCTATATGCTAGTCTGGAACGATGTGTGTACCAGCTTCTCCGCGAATGGCATGGGCAATATTTTCAGGGGAAGTAATAATTGCCAATTCTCCGCCTTGTTCGAGGAACTGAATAACGGATTCGATTTTTGGTGCCATGGATCCAGGGGCAAAATGTCCTTCTTTCAAATACTGTTTCGCTTCACTAACTGTCATTCGATCAATCGCCCGTTGATTTGATTTTCCAAAATTCAAATACACCTTATCAATCGATGTCGAAATAAGAAAGCCTTTCGCATCCAAGGCTTTACACAATAGGGCTGAAGCTCGATCCTTGTCAATCACGGCTGCCACTCCTCGGAGATTCCCATCCTCTCCCTCAATAACTGGAATACCACCTCCACCCACTGTAATAACCACAAAACCATCATTGAGGAGATTATCAATAGCTTGACTCTCAATAACCTTCTTGGGGATTGGTGAAGGGACAACACGACGCCATCCGCGTCCGGCATCTTCCACAATGTGCCATCCCTCTTTACTTCGCCGTTCAGCCATGTCCTTATCCATAAACGAGCCAATCGGTTTGTTCGGATGAATAAATGCTGGATCCTCTTTGTCCACTAAGACCTGAGTAACAACGGTGACCGCTAGCTTGTTCATCTTGCGGCGTCGAAACTCGCCTAAAAGGATTTGCTGGAGCATATACCCTATTGCACCCTGAGTGTCTGCACCACAGAAATCTAGAGGTACTTCATGAAGCTCATGTGCGGATAATTCCGACCGGCGTAAAATGAATCCCACTTGGGGACCATTTCCATGAGTGATAGCAACATCCCATCCCTGTTCAACTAGATCTACGATAAAGGGGACGGTCTCCGCTGCTGCAGCATATTGATCGGGAACGGTTTTATGTGCAGCATCCTTGATGAGGGAGTTACCACCAATGGCAACTACAATTCGTTTAGCCATTTTCTTTTCATCCTTGGGTCTGATAACGAAGGAAGCATATCTCACATGCTGGGTTGATATAAAGGCTTCTCAACTAAAGGTCTAAACACTTATTGTGTACCAAATACAAAGAGACCATTATGGTGTCCTTTTCTGATGTGAAGGAAGCATATGAACGGATTCGACGGGCAAGCATACAAACTCCTTTGATGACTTCCCTCACAGCGAACCGCTGGACTAACTGTAGTATTTTCTTCAAGTGTGAGAACTTCCAACGAATAGGTGCTTTCAAATTTCGTGGGGCTTACAACGCAATTTCACAATTGACTCAGAAAGAAAAGGATCGTGGTGTTATCACACATTCATCAGGCAATCATGGTCAAGCGGTTGCCCAAGCTGCAAAGATGCTCGGAATAAAGGCTACAATTGTGATGCCGACAAACTCATCCCCTGTGAAAATCGCGGCAACTAAAGAATATGAGGCAACTGTTGAGTTCTGCGACCCGGATCAGAAATCAAGAGAAAAGGTAACAAACGCGTTAATCAAGAAGCATAAGTTTGTCTTGATCCATGCATATGATAACCCACAGGTGATTGCTGGCGCAGGCACGGCTGCGTATGAGTTAATCAGCGAAGTAGGTGCCCTAGATGTAATGTTTGCTCCAGTTGGCGGGGGCGGATTGGTGAGTGGCACTGCCATCGCAACCAAGGGCTTATGCCCAACGGCTAAGGTCTATGCTGTTGAACCAGAACAAGCCGATGATGCCTATCAGTCCTTCAAAACCGGGACTATTGTACCTAGTGAAAATCCCATCACAATTGCTGACGGCTTACGTACTTCATTGAGTGAGCTGACTTTTTCGATAATCCAAAAACATGTTGATGACATCATCACCGTATCCGAAGAAGAAATCCTAGATGCAATGAAATTCTTATGGGAACGCATGAAATTAGTCATCGAGCCATCTGGGGCCGTATCCCTAGCTGGGCTGTTTAAACTCAAAGATCAGTTGGATAATCAACGAATCGGCATCATCCTAAGTGGCGGAAATGTTGATCTAACGAGTTTCTTCGACCAATGGCGAAAAGAAATCAAGAAAAACTAGTTTCTATTCCATTAATCCCGCGTCTTTGAGCATTTCATCCAATCGATGTTGAGTTGGATCCCGATAATGGCCTCCACGATATTGCTGGGGTATCAGATAATCTGTTACTGCTCTTACATTAGGGATCTCCCGAATCCGATTAGTAATCTC
>JABXGU010000047.1 GCA_016550415.1 archaeon
TTTGACCGAATAATGGTTTTGGCATAAAGGTCGCATATACATCATTCTTGAACGCTATCTCCTTAACAGTTAAACGATGGGTCATAACAATATCAGCCATTGTGAGGGCATCTTTGAATCGCAGGTCAATTTCATGCTGGGATGGAGCTACTTCGTGATGAGCATACTCCACCTCGATTTTCATCTGCTCCAGTGCAAGGACTGTTTCACGTCGCAAATCGATTGCCTCATCCCGGGGTATCAAATCAAAATACCCGCCCGTGTCAAGAGTACTTGGTTTTTCTGAGTTTCTAAAATAAAAGTATTCCAATTCCGGGCCCACAAAGAATGTATATCCATATTTTTCTTTCGCATATGCAAGGTTACGTTTAAGTACGTATCTGGGGTCTCCTTCAAACGGCTTTCGATCAGGCATCAGAATATTGCATAACATCCTTGCTGTTCCCCTCTCCTTCGGGCGCCATGGGAGTACTGAGAAAGTATTTGCCTCGGGCACTGCAATCATGTCGCTCTCATCAATCCTGACAAATCCCCTTATCGAAGAACCATCAAATCCCATCCCTTCCTCAAATGCTTTGCTCAATTCTTCTTTGGGAATCGTGAAGCTTTTGAGATAGCCCAAGATGTCCGTGAACCAGAGTTCGATAAATTTAATATCATTGTCCTCCACATACTTTAACGCAGACTTTGGATCCATATTATTCATTGATTTCTCCTTTCATCCTTCTTTGTCATTTGGGGTCAAATCTTCACTCTTCACAATCATGTTGGACTTTGTCCTTATTGACCACATTATAGCTCAAAGTATCTTTGAGTCAATGTACATCGAGAGCACCACCCCATACGGATATGCAATCCTGCAGGGCGTGCGCTACGCTCGCGATGATGATACAACCTGGTTGAGAGTGGAGAGATGAAAGTAGATAGGGAAAGAATACTGAGCCCACTCAGACTACCACATAATTGACGTCTTAAGATCGTTGGTATAATACCTCCAGCTTGGCCAAAGCTGCAAGATAGGAATTTGCTGCACCTTCACTTTAATCCTCTCCGTCTTCAGGGAGAGAAGGTGACACGTGAGAAGCAGTTACTTTGGCAGGAGGTCGAGGAGGGTGTTGAGGATCAGGGTTTGGATGTTCTTGACGAGTCTCTGAGCCCTAGCTTTTGCTCTCACACGCATTTTTCGCGCCTGCATTTTTGTCAGGTCTCTGATATCAAGAATATACCCTTTGAATTGCTTCCTGGTAATTTTCTTTGTCGCCAACTGGGTGAAGTACAACTCAAGTTTCTCCCCTTGTCTGCGGATAAACGCATTGCTGTCGGTCTTTGTTTCATTGATGAAATCGATCAATTCTTCTTTGGCGAGAATGCCGAGGTCATCTCTGAGCCCCCTGATGAATTGCCGCCAAGTCTTAGCCATCCTACTGGTTCCGGTTCTTAAGCCATTCGGTTTCAATGGCAATGTCAAAGGCTTCTTCGATGTTGGTCTTCTTGTTTTCCATGTGCTCTTGTGACCACGTTCCGTTTTCCATCCGGTCTGCCACATGCCTTTCAAACATGCCCTGAATGAGCTCTATCTGCTCATACGTTTCCTGGTTTTTCGCGCCTTTGCCTTTTTCATATTCGTACACTTGGGCGAGTCTCAACCTGATTTCACGGATTTTTGTTGTGTCGACTGTGTCATGTGTAAATGTTTCGTATAAGAATGCGACTTCTGGTTTAAGGTGCGTAAGGTTAGTGTAGGTGGTCGGGTCATAATAGGAAACCAGTGATGCGCAACGTGCAACAACCACGAACGCAATCAGTATGTGGGTGACAAAAAGGAGACGGCGCGCCTGCATTCTTGCGGAGTATTTGCTGACGGATATCCTCCTCACAAGAGAGAGTATAGCGATTTTCCCAGTACAGTCAAGGCAGCCGGTGCCTCGGCTTTCGGCATTAGGTTTAAACAAAAGACATTCACAACAATCCATATGCGATCTGCGATGCGCCACATGCTTATATTGTTTGACACGTGTCACAATTAGTAGTATACTACCAATATGAAACAACGCTGTTCATGGGTGGGTGATGACACGCTGATGATCAAATATCACGACATTGAATGGGGTGTGCCGGTTCACGACGACCGAAAGCTGTTCGAATTTCTCATTCTCGAAGGCGCACAGGCTGGTCTCAGCTGGTCAACAGTCCTGAAAA
>JABXGU010000494.1 GCA_016550415.1 archaeon
ACAGCCAAAGATGGTGACGTTTTCTCCATGGTGCTTGTCCGCTTGGGTGAATTAATTGAGTCAGTGAAAATTTGCCAATTCTGTCTTGACAAACTAAAATTAGTTGGGGGCGAAATACAAACGGAAGTTAAAGAATTCCCACCAGGTGAGGCTGTGGGGCGTATTGAAGCTCCCCGAGGGGAACTCCTGTATTACATTATATCAAATGGATCAAACATCCCAGAAAGAACTAGGGTTAGAACACCATCTTACATGAATGATTATGCTATCCTTTTCATGGTTCGTGGACAAGCCTTGGCTGATGTGCCAATAACAATAGCTTCTGTTGACCCTTGTATGGCATGTACCGACCGGGTAGTGTTTATCGAAGACGTGAAAGAAAGCACAAGTAAATTATCAACTCTGTCTGGCCTTTCTAGAGAATTTCAGGCGAAGGTAAAATGATTGATCCAGTCATCATTGTCCTAACACTGTATGCTGCAGCTGTCCTGTCACTGGTTGGTGGAAGGTTTAGAAGAGTAGGAAACGCAATCATGGTGATATCAACTGGCTTCGCCTTGTTGGTTGTAGTCTTGAACATATACAGTCCTTTTACTGGGTTGAGCTTGCTTGATATCTTCGGTCTCCATCTTTCTGTTAATGGGTTTACATCGCTTATTGCTCTGATAGCTGCGCTTATTGGTTTCTTTGTAGCCATATATTCGGCTAGCTACATAGAAGAAAGAGTAGGCTCCTACAGTTTCTTTACATTAGCCACCATTGCCAGTCTCATTGGCATGGCTTATTGTTGGAATCTACTCTGGATTTTCATTCTCGCTGAGTTATCCACGATATGTTCAGCCCCGCTAATCGCCTACTATCAAAAAACATCCTCCTATGAAGGGACGCTGAAATACCTCATCATACAGATATTCACATCATTATTTGCAGTCGTTGGATTAGGACTCATCTACCAACAGGCTCAAAGTGGTGGTCTGTCAGGAATTGTAGCTTTTAATCTTGACACGCTCATCGCGGCAGGAACTTTAACTGGTCTAAATGGAAAGTTGGCTGTCATCTTAGTTTTCATTGGATTTGCTGTCAAACTGCCTTCCTTTCCATTACATACGTGGCTACCGGATGCTTCAACTGTGGCTCCAGCACCAATTAGCAGCTTACTCCATGCCATGATGATAAAAGTAGCTGGGATGCCAGCTTTTCTTGTCCTCTTTCTTTTCAATAGCCTGTTCTCCAATGTAAATGTCTGGTTAATCGTGTGCTTACTTGGTATATTCACTATGCTCTTCTGCGTGATTATGGCATTTGCACAAACTGATTTAAAACGTCTACTAGCTTTTGACAGTGTCAGCCAGATGGGCTATGTGATTCTAGGTCTGGGCATAGGAGGACTCGGTGTTAGCTATTACAACATCACATCAGATACTTTCTGGCTGGGCATAGCAGCTGGAGGATTAGCTGCTGGACTATTCCATTTGCTAAATCATAGCTTGTTCAAGTCTCTCCTTTTCTTTTCTACAGGTGCAATTGAACATGAAACTGGAACCAGAAATCTTAACAAGTTGGGCGGTCTGCTTCAATCAATGCCAAAAACAGGCTACATTATGCTGATAGGTTCATTATCCGTCGCAGGAGTTCCGCTTTTCAATGGCTTCATTAGCAAATGGATGATCTACAATGCATGCATCGCCACTCCTCATTGGGGACCATTCTTTGCTTTCATTGCAATTTTCGCTTGTGCCATGACATTCGCTGTTTTTCTCAGGTTACTATGCTCAGTTTTTCTGGGGAGCCCCCCAGAAGCCTTTGCTAATGTGAAAGACGCTCCTAAGAGTATGCTTGCACCTCCTTTTCTTCTTGCTATTGGCTGTATTATTCTTGGTGTTTTACCACAGTTAGCAATGATATACTTACTATTTCCAGCAGCTCATTCCCTACTGCCAAATGGAACCTTACCCTCTGTTGGTCTCTTTATCTCAAATCTTGGTTTCTTTGGTGGAACTTGGGACCCATATTGGCTAGCTACATTTGTGATAATTGGTCTCTCAATTGGCTATCTACTTTACAGATTCAGGGGCAGCGACAAATCTGCTGCTTCAGAGGATAAAATGATGCCATTTACTGGAGGTGTTCTTTACGAGCCTTACTTGAAAATTGAATCAGCGAGACCTACTTCAACTGTGTTTGCGTACCCATTCCGCTCTGTGTTGAATGGTGTGAGGAAAGTCCATACAGGACTTGTCAACTTTTACGTGTTCTGGATTGTCCTCTTTGCATTAATCTTGATAGGTGGAGTGATGGTGGGGTGGGTATGATGTTTGAACAGCTAGCCATCATTGGATACTATTTTGTTTCATTAGGATTTGCGTTTCTCTTCAGTTGGGCATTAAATTGGATTTTCAGAAAACTTTCTGCTCGCTTGCAGGCTCGGAGAGGACCACCATGGTATCAGCCAGTCGCTGATTTGATTAAATTATTCGGGAAAGAACGCTTCATCCCTAAGATGGCAAACAAGACACTATTCATCTTAGCTCCCTTATTGGCATTAAGCACTATTTTCATACTCAGCTTCCTAGTGCCTCCTGGTCTATCAGGTTGGCCAGGTTCTCTCTCGTGGGATATGATAGTGATACTATACCTTTCTGTAATGTTCTCACTATCTTTTGTCCTAGCTGGCTGGGCTTCAGGCTCGCTCTGGGGCAAGATAGGCTCAAGTAGAGAAGTAGCTATAATACTTAGCATCGAATTACCATTGGCAATATCTCTATTGATACCATCCTTGGCATTGAGTAGTCTGGGATATGGTCTATCTCTCTCTATGAGTGATGTAATAGCAGCTCAAGTTGGCATATCCTTCTTGGGATTCTTGCCCAACTGGTTTCTCTTTCAATATCCATTAGCTGCAATTTCACTATTCATATGCTTGCTTACCAAAGCTTGGATGAGGCCCTTCGGTGACATCCCTGAAGCTGAACCAGAAATATTCACTGGACCACTCACCGAATACGGTGGGCCCCTCCTTGGAATCTTTGAATTAGCTAGGCTACTAAGATTCTATGTTTTCTCCGCCCTCTTTGTGGATCTCTATATGGGTGGTGGGGACGGTCTCTTCTTCCCCATGAATATCATACTCTTCATGATAAAGTGCATCTTCATAGTTGTGCTCATGACGGTGATACATGTAGCAAGTGCAAGATACCGAATAGGACATGTGTTCAAATGGTTCCTCTCCATCTGTCTGGGCCTAGCCCTGTTTGATTTGGTGAGGATATTGATATTTACGGTGTAAAAGAATGGTCAAAATTACAGCGCTCAAAGAGGCGATAAAAGCCGCTTTCAAATGCGTAACAACGAAATATCCCGCAGGTCCACCCAC
>JABXGU010000495.1 GCA_016550415.1 archaeon
AGTAGTAGGCATAACACTAAGAATATAGAAATAGGCAAAGCCCAGCACACTTACTATCGCTGACAAGAGATTCAACCAAGCAATAATCAATGCTGTTCATACCTTCGTCTTAGTCATCAAACCACGGATGCTATTTTATTTAGTGCACAACCTATTTACTATTTTACCATCTCGGATTCTGATAAGGAGAAATACAGTAAGGGTTTCTAAAAAGTGCTAAGCCAATCTACATCCATCTATAGCAAAAAGCTGCCGCAAGCTGGACAGCGATGGTCGTTAACCTCAGCACATTCTTTGCAAATAGTTGCCCCACAAGAAATGCATACAATATAATTCCCCGGCTTACCACATACGGAGCACGGCACCATCATCAATCCCAACTAACAATCATATCCTTCTTTATAATAAGGATAACATCTTAAATAAAAACATCCTGATTCCACATAATGTGTGAATAATGCCAATTGTCCTTCTTTATACCCTCATAATCTCAAACCACTAGAAACTAAGAATTGCTAGCTACCATTTTTTTTCTATTGCCATTCATGAGCATATGCTTCAAGGATTTCTGAAATCTTAATCGCATAAGCACGTGATATATTGAATTTTTGGGAAAGCCGCCACTCACCTTCCTTTTTGCGTTGCCACCCGCATAGTCGTAGCTGAGGCTTTCCTTCCACCTCCACAAGAACAACAGCCTTTATCCAAGTAGGTGTCTTTGTTAATGTCTTACCACGAAGTATCTTTAGATTAGATCGCTGGGGAAAACGATCACCTGGCTCATCAAGGAGTTCTACTAGACCCTTAAAATACACAATAGATTTCTCCCAAGATTCAATGTTAATTATGGGGTTCTATGCAGTCAAAAAATTTACCAAAGTTAATTTCAAGAATTTTTTCAGATGTATAATTTCTTGTCTTTCTTCATTAATATGGAAATTTTCACTTTTCTCTGATTAGGTTTTCATTGTGGCTGGATTCTGCAAGCTATATTCTAGGAAGTCGGATAGAGATGTCTGCCCATTCTTGGGTGTAAGGCTTGATACTTTGACTCCAAGAAGGCGGATTAATTGATTATGTTTAACATTCTCTTCGAAAAGGTCCTTGGTGATTTTACATAAAATTGCTTGTTCATTGGTACCCAAGTTCAATGTTCTACTACGTTGTATCGTTGTGAAATTACTGAAACGAAGCTTGACAGTTATTGTTCTGAAGTGTAAAGCTTTTGCTTGGAGCTTTTGACAAATACGATTACAAATTCTGTCCAGTGTCTTGAGAAGCACATCGTTTGCTTCTGGTTTAACATCTTCTAGAAAGGTGCAATCTTTGCTAATCGATTTTCGTATTCTTGGACCACTGGATAATAGAGGTCGGTCATCAATACCCCACGCACGGTCATGTAGCCACTTTGCCCCTTTTCCCATAACGGGGTAAAGGTCATCAATTGACATTTTCTGAATCTGTCCCAAGGTGGTTATCCCATGATTATTTAGCCGCTTAGCTGTAACCTGTCCCACACCATTAATTGCACTTACATCTAATGGAGCTAAAAACTGTGCAACAGCTTCAGGATTCTGAGGAACAACAGTAATGCCCATGGGTTTCTTAATTCCTGTAGCGATTTTTGCTACCGCCATATTCGGTGCAATACCAATGGAACATGGCAATTTTGTTTGGATAAGAATAGCTTGTTGAATCTCAAATGCTAGCTCCTTTGGTTCATTGTATTCAGCAACTTTCTCGGTAATTTCAATGTATGCTTCATCAATACTTGCACGGCGAATCTTGCCTCCGTCAGCAAATCCTTTGGCAACTGTCATGACTTCATCTGAAGCTTCTATGTAATTGGAAAAATTTCCACGAACAAAAATTGCATCGGAGCAAAGACGATAGGCTTTCGTAACAGGCATACCTGAATGAATTCCATGGGCTCGTGCCTCATATGATGCAGTTAGAACAACACCACGACCATTACCTACCCTGGGGTCGGGACCGACACAGACTGGTTGGCCACGATACTCTGGGTGAATTCGGTATTGCTCAACTGAAGCATAGAATGCATCCATGTCAAAATGCAATATCCACTGAGCCATTGGAAAAACCAGGCTAATGTTATTATTCTAGGTTTGAGAAATAGCCATTGCAAATTAAGTGAGACAGAGACTAGTATGTAAGTGATTAATTAGTTGCCTCTCATTTTCTGGAATATTAATTTGATGAGCAAAAATGCTGTTTCTTGTGGAACTATGACCTACGTCTATACATCCGAGATAAGACTGAGATTTGACCCACATGAATTGCTTCGTGTTCAACAAGATGGAACAGTATCCATTCAATACTAAACTTCTCGCCTTCAGATGTCACAAGCTTATCCAGGTCATCATCATGCAAACGCTTTAGCCTTTGATGAACCTCTTCTCGAACATCAGATAAACGGTTCAGATAAAATTCCTTTCCCTGCCCTTTCAATTGCGGAAGGTTCACATTTGGTACTAGAGCAAATGCGTGTTTCCATTTTTCGAAATCTGTCTCTTTGCCATCAATGTCTCCGAAAATCCACCCCCACTCCACTGCCGCAATATGGAGTAACAGGGTTCCTATAGTCTCAATTCTCCGCTCATCCGGTGTATAGTCAATTTCCTCATCACTTAGTGAATCAAGCTTCCGAAGCAGTCTTTTTCGTACTTCCTTCATCATTGAAAACCATAAGGCAACACGGGGAGACAAATCCCTGTCTTTTGCTAGGGTATATGGTGTAGTATTTTTACCATTCATAATCCTCCTCAAGGTCTCCAGCAAATAATAAGATTACTCGTAGCGGAGAGCTTGAACTGGATCAAGCTTTGCTGCTTTACGGGCAGGATAAATCGCAAAGATGACACTAACCATAATGGCAAATGCTATTGTTATTAGGATGGTTTCAAGTGAGAGGTGGGGTACAAGTGTAAACGTAAATTCTTGACTTTGAAACCCCATCCCAAATTCCTCTCCAAAACCACCACCTGAGAAGAGACTGGGTAGTAATTGTCCCATAGCAAAGGCTAGAATCCATCCGAAAATGATTCCGAAGGCTCCGCCTAGAAAACCAAGGAGGGCGGCTTCTGAAAGAAATTGTCCAAGAATTGTACGGTTCTTTGCGCCTAATGCCTTCATTATCCCTATTTCGCGTGTCCGCTCCATCACCGTTACTAGCATAATGTTCAATATTGCTATACCCGCGACAAGAAGGGCGATAGCGG
>JABXGU010000496.1 GCA_016550415.1 archaeon
GTTGCATCGACTTTTCCTGCCAATGCACCTAAAACTAAATCACCCTCATGTTTCCTCTTACTTGAACTTGAGCTCAAATCATTCACTCCTCCGTCTTCTCTTCGGCTTCAGATTCCTCTTCTTGAGGAGTTCCAGTTTCCATCTGATGATAAAGATATTCAGCTAATTTCAGTGCCATTCGTCCTGGAATCGTTATTAGATAGCGGCCTCGCACACGTTCTTGTGTAATAAAGCCTGCTTCCTCCAATTGCTTCAAATGATGAGGAAGTGTTCCAGGTGCTAACCCAGATTCCTGCATCAAGTCCTGATGGTACCTGGGCTCCTCTGCAAGCAGATATAGAAGCTTGATTCGTTCAGCACTGGCTAAGGGAGAAAGCAGATTCTGCGCGGCATCAGGTGGAACTGGCTTAAGCCGCTCAGCGGCACCCTTTCCAATACTAACTTCACCATTTTCCATACTAATCTTAGTTCCATGAGGACCAATGAACACTGAACTCAAGGCACGATTGGCACCCTTCATCGCATCACGGATAACCATCTGGATATACTGACCCAATTCCTGACCGCGCTCACCCATTTTCTGACCAAAATCCCTCATTTCCTCAGCAAACTCACGGTCATGAAGTATAGGACGTCGCCTTTCACGCGGAGCTTCCTTTTCTTCACCAAGTCGTGCCTGAAGATCCTCAATCTGGTCCTGAAGCCTACGAAGTTGTTTTCGCATTTCCTTGGTTTCTTTTTCAGATTTGTCTTTATCCTTACCTCGTCTCCACATTCCCTTATCTAACTCCTAGTAGTTGGTTCTATACCTGTAGATTAGGGCGTAAACCTTTGCCCGTACAGGATTTTCTTTTTTCACGTTTTTTTTCATTGTTTTTAACTCCATTCGTTTAGTAAACGATATTCGTTCTGTAGAAGAAAAGTATCGTTTTCTAATATAAATCTTTCTATTTCAATCAGAAACATACGAAAAGCCATAAACAAGCATATAGACCATTAGCCAACCTTAAAACTACAATAGAAAACTTGCATTAAGGCGAAGACAACGTGACACGTAACACAGGCGCTATTGTCGGAGTAGCAGCTTTTCCCTTCTCAACATATACATCAGATGCAACAATCGATAAAATTACAGCATCCCTTCGCGCATCAGATCTTCTAGCAGCTGAATTGCTATGTCTGAATAATGTATTAGGGAAACCACGGGGTGGAGTTCCCGGTTACCCATCACAAGAACGAGCTACCAAAATTGGAGAGAAGTTACAGGAATTCCATGTGAGTATTCATGGGCCCTATGTAATTTCGTTAACCACTACGGAGAAATCACGGCTTCGAAATTCACGGGCACATATGACTATTTGTTTGCGGTTAGGAGAACGTGTGGGTGCTACACATGTTACTTTTCATCCAGGTTCTCGTCGTAGTGGTCGTGGTGTGAAGCAGCGAGTGGTTACTAGGTTGAAGGAGATTGTGGCTCGATGTGAGGAGGAGGAGATTTCTGTTATGCCTGCCCCTGAGGTGGCTGGTAAGATTGTGGGTTTTGGCAGCTTTGAGGAGATGTGTGAAGTTGCTAGCGAGGTTGGTTGCCTTTTTTGCTGGGATGTTGCCCATGATTTTGCACGGGGAGGTGACGTTACTACGGAAAAGGGATTGCTGCGACGATTGGAATTGATTGAGAAAGCAATTGATTTGAGTAGGTGGCGATTACCTGTTCATATTTCTGGGATTTGGGCGGGGCGTCGTGGGGAGATTCGACATGCCCCATTAGATGAGGGGAGTGGAACGCCATGGAAGTTGTTCCTTTCAGTTTTGAAGGAGCAGCGATTCCTTGACAAGGTTAGTATGATTTGTGAATCCAAATCAGATGAACGTGATGATTTTGATTGGCGAGTGGAGGAGGCGCTGAAATTGAAGACCTTTATTAAAAGCCAAAAGATTGAGAAGGACTATGAACCTGCTCGTCCCTTGTTGACCAGGTTCTTTTCTAAGACTAAAGATGGAGAGTCTGGTTAAAAGGTCATATCGGGTTTTGGTGTTGGGATTGGCTCTTCTGGGACACCCAGTCTCAGTGCTTCTTTGATGATATCAAGGGCTTTTTGGCGGTTGGTTGGGTCGATTGCAACCATACCGTAGGAGTTGACACCGAGTATACGTTGAACGAGAGCAGGTGGGAGGGCTCCTGGTAGGTCTTGTTTATTGGCGATGGCAAGGAGTTGAGCGGAGATTTCTTTTCTTCGGATGAGGTCGAGTATATCCTTGCTATTAAGGACATTTTCAAGTGTTGAGTCGGTGACAAGTAGGATGATGCGGCTACCTCGGAAGTATAGTTCCCAGAGTTTTCTGAAGCGGTCTTGACCAGCAAAGTCCCAGGTTGTGATTTCATATGTGCCTATACGGGCGCCTTCGATTTTTTGGATGTCAATGGCGATGGTTGGGATATAGGCAGTTGGTGGTACTCCTCCATTGAGTAATGTGACTAGAGTGGTTTTACCGACTCCGCCATATCCTATAATGCTGACCTTCAAGGTAGTTGTGACATAGTCGTCAACTTTTGTCATGAATGAATCAAATTCGACTTCATAGGTTATGACTCGGCGGAATTCATAGGTTACCTGTTCGATTTTTTCTCGGAGGGCTTCATCAACATCGACGCTTTCGGCACAGAGAACAACGACACCACGACCGAGGGGTTTCCCTACATATTTTGTGGGTCCGATTTCTTCGATTATGATATCCTGGGCTTCCTTAACGCGTCCTGCAAAATCTTGCATTTCAGGCATATTCACTGTGATAATCCAGAACTTCTTCTGCACCACGATCTCATTGCGAGCGTCAATAATGAAGATGTTGTGAATCATCAGTATCCCCTAAGTTAGCCTCCGTTCTACATCCCAGTTATCGAGCTAAGCATATTTCAATTTTCCGTATTAAGTATATTCTATTTAGTAAAGATAATAAGGTGACGTATCTGATGAAAAGTGGGGTTAAAGCAACATGGATGTAACGATTCTAGGCACAGGAGCATCATTGCTTTCACCAGACCGTGTATTAGCTGGGTTGATGGTGGAAATTTCAGGTGAGCCTTTGATTTTTGATATTGGCTCAGGTGTACTACACAGGATATCCTGTACAATGGTGGATTTGACTCGGATTGAACATGTCTTTATTAGCCATTTCCATGTGGACCATTGTTTAGATCTTGCTTCTTTGATTCAAAGCCTTTGGTTAATGGAGTATGATAAAACACTGAAAGTTTATGGTCCTAA
>JABXGU010000497.1 GCA_016550415.1 archaeon
GTTACAGATCAGCAGTCCTTCGACCGAGTCGACCATTGGATCCAGCAAGTCTATCAACGATGTGAAGGAATTCCATTGGTGCTTGTTGGCTGTAAATCTGATTTGAAAGATCAGCGGGTAATTTTAGAAGAGGATGGCAAAAATTCTGCTAAGCAGTTGAAAATGGAATTTATTGAAAGCAGTGCGAAAGACGATTTCCATGTTAATGATGTCTTTGAATCACTTGCCAAGAAAATCTACTCTTCGTATGAAAAATCTGGAAAGCCTTGGGATAAGATATAGCTCTTTGCTTAATCCTGTTCAGACTCCGACTCTTCAACCTTCTTGATTAGTGACTCAGCAATAGGTCGATTAAGGACTAAGCGATCCATATTCCGATATGCTGCTTCATCAGGTTGAAACTGTGATCCACATTCAGTACACAACAGGGTTACAACTGGTTCGCTGGTTGTGTGTTGGCAAGTCAGGCACGAATAGAAAAGTTCCATAGGTTTGCCTGTGGAACCAGACCCTTTTGAATCAGAATCCTTTGATGCGGGAAACCGAACCACATCTAACGCTGTCACACTACATTGGGGGCAGGCTAGCCGGCTCACCACTTTGAAACCTAGACAGATGGGGCAATGAGTAACGCCTACCACGGGTTCACTAGTGAAGATTCCAGCCAGGGTTAATTTTTCTAAGAATAATCGTGTATCATAACTATTGAGCCCTGTGAGATGATCAGCTGCTGGATAAGTGGTACCAATCTCAAAATTGAAATGAGGATCAAAGTACTGAATACCAAGCTGCATCATTTCTTTAAGAAAGCTTGTGGTTTTCTTTGAGGTAAGTAGGTCTGCAACCGGTGAGCTTTGAATCTCAACCAACAGCTCGTGGTACAAATTCTTCCAGTCTTCTGGTTTTGGATTCTCATCTAATTCACTGGTAGCAAGAATTTTTTTCATTGGCTCTCGCAGGGGTCCAATCGGTTCATCTGGTGAAAGAAGTAGCGCAACAATCCACGGGGGAAATACGTAGGTTGCCCAGGTTCGATTGCTGACATGAACACCACGAAAGCCTTCGCGGAATAGATTATGTGTCGCAAAAATGGCTAGGACTTCTTGGTGTGATATAATCTCGATGGTTTCACTCTGGTACACATGTTGGGGTCCAATCTTGGGATCCATGAGAAAGACTGCGAATCCTTTTATCACGGTCAGTAATCCCCTGTGCCGTTAACTCCTACTCTAAACACTTATACTCAAACTAATAAAGAGTCTTTCGTCCCTTGCCCAAGAAAGGCATTGATACCCATTTTTCCGGTAATCTCTGAAATTTTCCGCTGTGGTACAGATTTAAATCACACTACACTGTTCCAACACAATAATACCCATCTCTTTTGAGGGTTGCATTTTGTCTTTGGACCTATCACCTGCTGCTGACACAGATGACCTGTTTGTACCCGATTATACTCAAAACATCTACCGTATCTTACCTACAGCCCTCCGCTGTATGAAAGTACAAATTCCTCGTGATGACCTGTTTGATATACCGAGTGTAGTCAAACATCTCAAAGCCAATAACGCATTAAATGCCAAACGCGTCATCATCTGCATAGTAGACAGCTTAGGAGTACAAAACTTCCAAGGAACCAAACTTTCAGCCTTCTTCAAAGACTTAAATGGAATAACACTCAGCAGTACTTTTCCTTCAATCACCTCTGCTGCAATTCCTAGTATTAATTTTGGTCTCCCTCCGAGTGAACATGGGATTCTCGGACACGTCATTTATTTCAAAGAATATAATGCGCTCATTGACACCCTGAAGATGTCGGGTGACAAAACCCGCTGGCGCGACGCAATTGCATCCGCTGGAATCGATGTTAAGACCTTACTCTGGGCCCCAGGCATCCCAGATCTATTGAGCAAGCTCCATCCTAACCTTATTCAGGCTGAAGGACTTCCCCGTGAAATACCAGGAACAGGTCTTGGCCGATTCTATATTCTGAAAGAGAATATTTTCACATATAACGGGGGCATCGATGCTTTTGGAATGGTACACCGTGTCCTGAATCAATATCCTACTTCTCCTCTTTTCACTACATTGTACTTCCCACTTATTGATACACTCGCCCACAAATACGGAGCTTACTCAACTGAATATAAAGCAGGATGTAATGCATTCTTCCAACAGCTTCGTGCCTTCATGGAACAGCTCCCAAGCTCAGTAGCCAAAGCAACTACAATTATCCTTTGTAGTGATCATGGACAGAATCCTCTTCGAGAAGAACGTTCAATTACTATCCACAGCGAAGAACTTGACGATATACGAGGAACCCTTAAGATTCAACCTGGTCATTCAGGACGCGTGACCCATTTCTACTGCCGATCTGCATCGAAACGTCGCCAACTGTCAAACTGGCTTCAGGAACGAATTGAAGACAAAGCCATTCTTCTTGATCCCAAGAAACTCAATCAGAGTGGCTTGCTTCCAAAACCTATTACAAGACGAGTTATTCAAAGACTTGGTGACCTTCTCCTAATCGGGCGGAGTGGAGCGAGTCTGCGTATAGAACGAGAAGACTTTGCCACTGAATCAATTGGGCTCCTTTCCTGGTCTGGATTACAAAGCAGTCATGGCTCTTTAACCAAAGATGAATTATTAACCCCGTTCCTTGCTTTCCGTGCTGATTCGACCTAGTTTTGAATGTTGGCAAAAGGTACTATTCACGAAAAATATCCTTGTAGTCTGGATCACAAGCTTCGATTTCTGAAGCTAACTTTCGTCGTTCTCGA
>JABXGU010000498.1 GCA_016550415.1 archaeon
TATTTGTTGACCATTGTGACTACTACGCCGTCGAGGTGTTTTGCTTTGTCTGCTAGTTTGTGGCAGTCAATGACTCCTGCTATGTTTCGTCCGCATTCGCATACGAATACGCCTATGCGGGGCTTCTCTGTTTTCCTTTTAGTGCTCTTTGAAATTGGTCACACCACCGCTGGCTCTTTATGACCGCTCTTTTGTCTAAATATCTTTTCAACTTCCAGTTAGCTAGTTATTGGTTAATCAGGCATCTATTGTAATTTGGTAAATAGATTCAGTTATGCTTTCTTTTCAGCATTTTTTCTATTACATAGTTCAAGATATTATGGTATAATTTAGAAAATGCATGAGTATAATGGCAATGCAAAGAAGGAATCAATTAGGCTATGTTTTTTATGGCGGCTTTTAGGCTTTCTTCGAAGACATCTACGGCTCTATCGGCTTCTTCTTGCGTGATGGTGAGTGGCGGTTTTATTTTGACGACGTTTCGCTGGAAGGTTAGTCCTCTTAGTAATGGCATAGAGAGGTCAAAGATTACATTGCGTTTGAATCCTTCACGGACAATCGCATCAGCAAGGGAGTTGGCAGGTTCTTTTGATTTGGGGTCTTTTACCATCTCGATTCCGATGAATAGTCCTGGTCCACGGACATCTGCCATTTGCTCATGTTTTTCTTGTATTTCGTTGAGGCGTTTTGTGATGTGAGCACCTATTTTGGCTGCTCGTCCAGGTAGGTCAAGGCGTTGGATAACTTCGATGTTGATAAGGGCAGCAGCCATTAGTAGAGGGCTGCTTCCGAATGTGCTGTGTTCTTCAGCTGGTGTGAAGCCACTTAACTTTTCATGGGCAAGAGTCGCGCCAATTGGGAATCCACCGCCAAGGGCTTTGGTCACAGCCATCATATCAGGGGTGACTCCATATATTTCGGCGGCAAACATCTTACCAACACGTCCAAATGCTGTCTGTGATTCATCCCAGATAAGGAAAATATTCTCTTTATCGCAGAGCTTGCGAAGTTCCTCAATGTATCGCTGTGGTGCAGGAACTTGTCCTCCAGGACCTTGCATTGGTTCAATTATTACTCCAGCAACAGGAGCATTGGTTCCATAGATTATTGTATTGCGGAGTAGCTCAAGACATTCTAGATCACAATTCTTTGGATCTTGGTTACCGCGGCAACGATAGCAGTATGGGTATGGTGCCTTTACGAAGTGTTGTACGCCGAAGCCGGGGAAGCGGATGAGGGGATTTGGCATCCAGTTGCTGGCTGTGATAGTTGCCAGGGTTGCACCATGATAGGCCATCCAAGCGGTGACAAAGATTGAAGCATTTGGTTTGTGTAGTAAGGCTAGTTTTATGGCAGCCTCAATTGCTGTGGAGCCTCCTTGATTTTGAATGGAGACCTTCTTCAATTGTCCTGGTGCGATTTGGGAAAGTTTGTTAACTAGCTTAATTCGGGGAATAGTTGGGTAGCCATATCGTACATGTGTTAGTCGTTCAGCTTGGAATTGGGCAGCGTAGACCACATCAGGGTTAACGTAGCCGACATTTAGTGTCCAAGCCTGTGAAGTACAGTCAAGGTATTCGTTTCCTTGGGTATCACGGACGATGGAGCCACCGGGAACTCCGCTTTCAAGAATGATTTCCTTAAGCGGCGTCAAAATGTGGGCTTCACATTCTTTGAATTCCTCTTCGGTGACCTTGGTTAGCATCTCGGTAATCTCATCCTCTGTAAGAACCTTGGGCTTCATGAAAATCACACCACTGCCAATATACGGTACTTCTACAAAAAAGAGTGCCCATTATAGTATATGGCGGTTCACTTTGTGAGGATTGACTTAAGGATTGCAGCAAAGGATTCTGTTATGTTGCGTCCCTGGGTAGCAATTGTTGTGAAAATCTGTACACCATTTTTCAGGGCTAGCGCCTGTACTAATTTTTCTTGTGTGATTGCATTGGGCAGGTCATATTTGTTCATTGTAATGACAACCGGGATGGTTTGGTGAAGCTGGTCTCTGAACATTTCATTAAGTTCCCTCCATGAGCGAATATTGTCATCGAGAAGGTGGGGTTGTATGTCTGCGACGAAGATGATGCCATCGGTACCAGAAAGGACTGTTGAACGAGTTTCTGCATAATAGTCCTGTCCTGTCGCGGACCATATGTAAACTTGTAGGGTCCAGTCGCCACGTTCCAGGTTTATTGCACCAAAGTCAAAGAATAGAGTTCTCCCTGAGGTTGTTTCAATGGATTCGATTTTCTCTCCTTGACCAAGTTTTTGGAATAGTGTTTTGATGCTGGTGGTTTTACCACTCATGGCTGGTCCATAGTAGACGACTTTGCTTTGAATGATTTTTGTACTCCAATCTATTAGCATGGTTGGTTCAACTCGGAGAAGTGGGTGGACTGAAGGGTGTTAAGAAATTGTCAAGAAATCGGTTTAGGGAGTGCTGGGCTTTGGCTTGTGGAGTTGTGTATGCAGCCAGATCGAGGGTTTGTTTGATGCGGGCTATGAAACTGGGAATAAGGAGACGAAGGTATCCAAGGCGGAGATTATTTTTTTGGAGTATGCTGCTGAAGATGCCAGAACCTGCAGAATAGATGAAATGGTGTTCGGTTCCAAGGTCGATTGTTACTTGTTCGATATGCATGCGTTTGGTTAGCCATGCAACTTTGCGACATGTATCGTATAAGGCAAATGTGAAGGCACTTTTTGTGCCAATCTTGGCGTTAAGATGACCAGCGGTTGTGATAGGGTATCCTCCATTTAATGATACAAATGTGTAGTTAACACCTGTAAGAACCCCGGCAAAGTCATCTAGCACGCCTTGTAGCTGGTTGACCAAAGCCTCAGTGAGAATGAAGGATTGGTGTCTAATAGGTGTAGTCGTGGTGAGACCGGATGTATCCGTGGTATCGAAGTGATCAATTATCGATTCTGTTTGATTGGCATTATAGCTTCTTAGAGGTGGGAGAGGATCCGTTTCTTGGAGAAGTGGACGGATATTTTCGCTGCAAGACTTGGTGAATTGGAGGACTACGCCCAGATTGACATTGGTCCGGGTGGCAATCGACAGGAAATAGCGAGGATTTCCTGGAAAGGCGATGATGAGGAATTTGGCACGATCCCCTTCAATGAGTGTATAGTTGAATGTTTCATGAAGGCGACTGGCAACAGCGAAAATTGCTGAAGCTGCTGCAGCAACACCAAAGATTTCATCTGGGCGTAGCCAAACACCTGCACTGGCAACGGGGTATCCGTCACGCTGAGCTAGGAAGATGTTTTCCACTCCATTAATGCCGCGAAGGGACTGTAATTGGGATCTGATGAAGTCGATCCGGTTCATCACCACTAGCTCCATCCTTATTGGAACTTCATTTTAGCTAGTTTTTCGTCCCATTTGACCCTACTTAAACTAGCAAAGGCAATGCGAAGAAAAGTCCAAAAAAAGGGTGATTTTGGTCAATTTTTTGTAACCAACGTATATTCGGGAGGGTTTGTGAGCAAGGCTGATAAAGTAAACCAGCGCTTTAGGCAAGTTGAGGGTTTAATCTATGAAGGTTGCTGCAGCCCAATTTCACCCACGCTTTGCCAGCCCTGAAGAGAATCGTACCATTCTCCAAAAATACTGCAAAAGGGCAGCTCAGCGTGAAGTAGAGCTCCTAGTTTTTCCAGAAATGTGTGTAACAGGCTATAACTTTCCTTCAAGAAAAGCACTATCAGCATTAGCTGAACCTGTACCAGAAGGACCTACAACCCAATTATGGATAGATGCCGCGAAAATTCATAAAATGATAATTGTTGGTGGCTTGGCAGAATTGGGGGAAAATGGGGAACTCTACAATAGCGCAGCTGTAGTAGGACCTAGTGGTTTTCTTGGTTGCTATCGGAAGCTTCATCTTTTCAATCGCGAAAAACGATTATTTTCACCTGGTAATCAACCGCCCAGAGTGTATAGGCTGTCTGATGTGACATTGGGGGTTCTTGTCTGTTTTGATTGGGCGTTTCCAGAGGTAGCACGGATTTTGATGCTTGAAGGCTGCGAGGTACTCTGTCATCCTGCCAACCTTGTGCTTCCCTTTGCCCAAAGGGTAATGATTGCTCGTAGTATTGAGAATCGTTTCTTCACCATCACCGCCAATCGTTTAGGAACAGAAAAGGACCTAACTTTTCATGGACGCAGCCAGATTACTGATTGCCGAGGTGAACTTCTCGCCAAGGGTAGTGCAACTCGACCTCAACTCCTAATTGCAGATATAAATCCTGCAGAGGCAAGAGACAAGTATCTTACTCCTAATAATCACATCATTCACGATCGTCGTGTAGACTTCTATGAACGACTTCTCCAGAAATAAAAGAATTGAAGCTTATCGGATTTTGTAGGTTTTGCCAGTTTCAGGAGCTATTGGCTTCACCGAGGAGGATTGTTTTGAGAGAAGACTCAAGAAGTCATTATTTTGATTTGTATCTCCGCAAATTGCGAGGACATAGCGTGGTTGGATGGCTAATGTAGCATCTGCGGCACCGCTAGGATCTAGGGTTCCTTTTTTCTTACCAGCTACTGGGACACAAAGCAAATCAGGACAGGAATTGCGTAAGGCAGCATATTCCTTTGCATGCCCAAGGTGTAAGACACTACCTTGTGAACTTGTGATTAGAAATGCAGTGTTACGGGGTGCGACAAAGCCGCTGTGGCGTAATTCATGTGCTGTGATAGTAACATCAGCCTTAGTGTCGAATACTTCTCCAGTCTGAAGGGTCTCAAGGTAATATCCAGGAGCGCCTTGATGTTGAACTTCTTCGATGACCTGAGGATTTCCGATGACCATGGTTCCATTGTCGATTGCATGATTCACTGTGTTTCCCAGATTTTCAGGATGTGTGTGGCTAACAAGGATAAAGGAGGCACACACATTGCTTGTCTCAACGAGAGGTTTTCCCTGAATTATTCCCGGATCAATGAGAACCAGTTTCTCAAAATGGAGGAGAAGAGCAGCATACCCATAATATGTAACAGAAAACATTGTTGAGAAACCTCAATGTTTTATAGACTCACCTTAACTGGACTGACGGAGTCGTGTACAGGGTACTCTTTTTCCAGATAGAATGCGAGCTAGCGTCCCAGCCTTTCTGAGGTCGCAAATAAGGACTTCACAACCTTTAGGTAGCCCTTTGAAGATTTCAGTGAGTTTCCCACGCATACCTGCAGTAACATCTGCAGCGTTATCTGCTGTACCCATAGCAACCTCCTCTAGAATATCTTCCAAATTTTCAGGCGTAATTAAAGGAACATGATGCGCCTTGGGATTTCGTTTGGGATCATCTGTGTATATGCCGCCAACATCAGTGGCAAAGATGACATGTGAGGTGTTGAGGGTTCGAGCAAGATACATAGAAATTTGATCCCCACTCATGATAGTGAAACCAGATACGGTATCAGCTACGACATCACCAGAGAGTATCGGAATGAAACCTTGCCGGAGGAATGAACGGAGAGCTTCAAGGTCCATATGGGAAATGCGCCCATCTAGCGAAACGATGATGGAAGAGGACCGAATAGGCACAGCAGGACGTTTAATCTCATGAAAAGCCGCAAGAATTAGTTGACCAAGTTTGGTCATCTCAGAGACGGTCTCTGTGACTCCAAGTTTCTTTCTAACACTTTTGCCACCTTTTTGCAGTTGATATTTCTCAGCAGGGAAGTGCCCAAAGGAACCACCTCCATGAACAAGGATTATGGAATGTGATTTGATTGATGCAATTTCCTTTGCAAGGTGGTCGATGACTTCATGGTTTGGTTTTGATGGTTTGGTCTTATCTGTTATTATACTGCCACCGAGTTTGATTATGATTGGTGGCGAAGGAGATCCTCGTTCTTTGTGGCGCCAGCCAGGTTTCCAGTGGCGAAGTTTCGTTGGCCAGTTTTTCCAACCTGTCTTGGCAAATTGTTCTCTGCGCTTAAGATTTTTCTGAACCCATTCGAGTTGACGGAAAAAACGTTCCTTTCCACTAACGATAGGAATATCCGGTATACCAAGTTTTGCTAAAGCAGTTACGAAGCGGGCTTCAACCAGTTCTTGAAGACGCCCTTCAATCTTGGTTGGGATAACATTGTAGCCCCGTTTAGTTAATCCTTCACGAACTCCATCCAGCACAACCCCCCGGCATATTTCGATTGGCTCATCTGTTTCTACTGTAAAACATTGAAGAGCTTTTAGCGCAATCTCTAATCCTCGCGCCAGGAATGTTTTCTTGGCAAAATTAGGTGATTGAAAATGAGTGATCTCTATTTCTCTGGATAGAAACTCCTCGGTCTCAACCCGGTATATTCCGATGATAACACCGCCTACTGGGTCTCCCCAGCCTGCATCATCAATTTGAATCGTCACGCTGTATGCTTCCTGTAAGGCACACAAAGCCTGTTCAGCTTAAACCTATCGTAATAATCACCAGATGAATAAGAATTCTCTGTTTCAACACCAACACCCAGTAATACCCCTCTTTTTCAGGGGGTCGGCACATTAAAATCTTCGAGAAATAGGGATTAAATTAGTCGACTTTAGGAAAAAACGGGTCAAACCAATGTCTATCTCAGAACACACATTCAAAATCATCGTAATAGGGGATCCCATGGTGGGGAAGACAAGTCTTATTACCCGTTTTGCCAAGAGAACCTTCAGCGAAAAATACAAGCAGACAATCGGCACAGCCCTTAATATTGCTGAAGCAACGGTCGGCACTGTTCTGATTCGGCTAGTTATCTGGGATTTGGGGGGACAACCACGCTTCGATGCTGTCCGTAAAATGTACTTCCTCGGAAGCGATGCAGCGATTATGGTTTATGATGTAACAAGACAAGAAACCTTTGATAACTTGGATGGGTGGCGTCACGCTTTTCGCAGGGCTGTACCTGATGAGGTGCCAGTTACACTTGTCGGCAACAAAACGGATTTGGAATCGAAACGGGCTGTGAGAAGTATTGAGGCAGAACGCCATCAAATGAGACAGCAATATGATGCATATGTAGAGACCTCTGCAAGAACAGGAGAGAATGTTGCAGAATTATTTGATGTCATTACTCGTCTCCTAGTTGAAAGCCGGGTTCTAGAGATGCGCGAACGATTGCAGCCATTCATCTTCACATCCTTTGCATCCTAAACCATCAACTTTAACAGAAGCCACAATCTTTTGTAACCAAATACGAGTATTGGTTTGAGTGGTAGCTGTGACAGTATCTGAGCCTTCTTCACCTGAACCTCACTCTGAACCTGAGTTAAGTCCAAGTGACTGGCAGGCAAGAATTCCATTTGGAGAAGGCCTAAGACGCAGCATACTCTTGCTTCAACAACAATTTTACTGGCTTTTCAGAATATTCTTCTTTGGAGGTCTAGCCACAGCCCTTGTTGTTCTACCGATTGATATAATGAATGCCTACTTTTCTGAACAACTTATCCTAGAACTTCTCATATATCCCATTCCAGATCTCTTTCAGCTCACATTTTTACTTCTGAATAGTATGGCACTTAGCTGGTTAAGGGAATTCGTCATCAGCTTGGCAGTATTCCTTCTTGGTACTATAGCCATTCATAGAATTGTGCAAAAAGTTACACCTCTAGAAATTTTGAAACAAAAGAAAGAACCTCAAAACATCTCAACAGGTACCATAATCAAAGCAGGTATTGTTGTAGCCCTAATCCTTGCTAGTGCTAGCATATTTGCTCTCCCTTATCCAATTATGTATATTCTCCTTTTCTTCACTCCAGCACTTGTCGTACTCACTGACCAAAATGCCAGTACCTCGATTCGCCAGAGTATGCAAATGCGAAATAAACATTGGAGACGAATCTTTGGAGCCTTGCTTTTCTGTGCAGCCCTGAACATATTTGCTGGAACACTTGGCGTAATGATCTACTTCAACATAGAAACCCTGTTTACTCTAAATGGAATCGCCCTTAGTTGGGCAGCCCCAATACTGCTAGCTGTTTTCACCCAGCTTCCAGTAGCTATAGTTGCACCAATCTTTTCCATCCTTTCTCTAGTCTTCTATTCTGGTGCCATAGCAGCCTATGAAGAAGATCAACATCGACAGTTCCTACGTCACCAACGTCTGCTACAACGTCGTCGTGCCCAACTCATTCCCTTCAGTGAACAACCTATCATTAGCTCTGTTTTTTGTCCAAAATGCGGTAAAGAACTAAAACAAAATGCTACTTTCTGTACTCATTGTGGTGAACGTATATCTGAAACCTCAACCCCTCCCACCAGTGAATGAACTGACCAACTCAAACTAAAAAGAATTGCACAAAAATCATTATCTTTCAATTGGCTATTTATCGATTATAATTCGTCCTGGAAGAAATCTCAGAATTTGTGTTGAAGCATTAGCTAGTTGGGCAGGTACAAATGCTTCAGTATGATGTAAGCTTCGACTACCTACATCACTCACTATTACTGCATAACCCTGCTCTGCGAATAGCTGAGCAGCTTCATATTGTAATTGGAGTACAGATGATGCCTGTTTAACACTTCTAATGATGCGATCAAAGAGTCCTGACGGATCGACAAGGAATAAGGCGGGGGGGTTCCGCCGAGAGGGGGTCTGACGCTGAAGACGTTGATATTCCTTAAGTGCATGGTCTTCGTTGAGAATTACCTGAAAATTCAAACGTTTTCGAGCAGTTTCTAGCGAGGAGAATCGACGAAGGACTTGTTGTAGATAGACAAGTTTGATTCTACGGCGAAAATCCATTACATGGACACGATGTTTGTGTACCAAAAGGTCCGCAATTAGGTCATGGAGAAAACGGAGATAATCACTACTACCAGTGTGTATTACCGTAACGAAGCTACTTGCCTTAAGTTGTGCTGCAACGTGGGAAACAAGACAACTGAGATACCCCTTACCCTTATATGAAGTAACGATTTTTGGAGAAAAACTGCGAGGTGACATAGTGGTAGTGTCCAACTGATTCGACAGGAATCGAACCTTAATACTCTTTTTAGGGCAACACCTTTACTATTCAATCCCAAAGAATTTTTACAATCTCCCTAAAGGCGGTTCAAACCATGACTAAAACTTCACGTCCACATCTCTGCTTAACCAATGATGATGGCGCACGATCCCCTGCACTTGAAGCACTCATCAAAGAGCTGCACCCACATTATCAGTTAACTGTCGTGATACCAGATGGCCCTCGTAGTGGAATCTCAAAAGCAATTTCATTCGACAAGCCCTTGCGATTCGAGAAAGGCCATACTATTGCAGGTCAACCTGTAATCGAAACCACAGGAACACCCGCAGATGCTGTTGCTTGGTGCAGGACATATTCTAAGGATAGCCAGCTAATTGTGTCTGGTCCCAATTTAGGATTGAATGTGAGCCTTCATAGCATATTAACAAGTGGTACCGTAGGTGCAGCCATTGAAGCAGCTACATGGGGCATTCCAGCCATCGCCTTATCCATCGAAACACCCAGCGAGAATTGGTTTTTCCCCAGTAATGCCGATGTGAATGTTGAAGAGGCTGCAAAACGAGCACACAAGCTCATAGACTATGTGCTAGACCATGGTCTTCCACATGATGTAAATCTTCTAAATGTTAATTTTCCATTAGGATTAGATGCCTCAACGCCTGTACGTGTTGCTAGTCCAACATATATTCGTTTTATCAACCGGTTAAGAGAACGGACTGATCCACAAGGTAACCGATATTACTGGATTGTAGGGAAGGAAAAACGAAAAGTTCCCAGAGATAGTGATGTGCACATAGCCACAAAAGATTTGCATGTCGTCATTAGTCCTCTTAGCATTGCACTTGCTGACGATAAGTTACTAGTAGCTACAAGAGATTTTCTTAA
>JABXGU010000499.1 GCA_016550415.1 archaeon
CTTGAAGGCGATAATGTCACGCGATATTTCTACGAAGTGCTTATGGAAAAATCGTTTGATAAGTAGCAAAGAGCCATTCCTTACCTCGTGTAAAATTCCGACCTATTTCCCCATTTAAGGGGTATGTCTTTGTCTTATCAGGGAATTGCAAAGAATTATCGAGCTTCTTGAGGATTTGTTGAACCCCTCAGCATCCTATGGACCTATGACTGTGTTCTACCGCGAAAGAGCGTACAGACCCGCTAAAAAATAGAAACGAGATTCGTATCGGGTCTATTCTTCCTCCTCGAACCATGATATGGCCTGTGATGGACACTGATCTATAGCATGTTGAATAGTCTCTTCATCTGCTCCTTCAGGGTCAGCCACATACGCCAACCCTGCTTCATTAATCTCAAAAACATCAGGTGCGATGGTTACGCAAACCTGATCTCCCGTGCAAAGGTCCTGATCTACCTTAGGTTTCCTCATTTCTCATCGTACATTATGACGAGAGAGAATGTTTATTTAAAGTTTAACGTGCGCGCATTCGCAATCTTTTGCCCCGTTAATACACAGAAGATCATTTCTTCTTTTCTTTCTCGTGCAATTCTAACAATTTTCTTGCTTCTATTGTAAGTGAAAAGGACCGCGTGGAAAGCTGGAAATTGCACAGATAGAGTAAATTTGTTACTACAGATAGCCCCAAAGAGGACTTTTCTGAATATTAAATTTGAGAGTTTCTATTTGGGGTTCTAGGATAGAAGTTCTACTCACTTCCTCCTCAAATCAAAGGTTAACCTAGTAAAACATCGACGAGCAAAGCGAATATTATGCCGAGTAAGAGACCGACAGAGACTGTGTGTTTGAAACCGTACTCATGTGCAACCGGTATAAGTTCATCGGCTGTTATGTAAGTCATTACACCCGCTGCAAAGACCAGAGAATACCCTATTACAGTCCTTGTACCAATTATAGAGAACGCTATAGCTCCAACTAGCGCTGCAATGGGCTCTGCCAGACCTGAGAGAAACGTTATTATTTCTATCTTCGAGGGCTTTGCTCCAGCTTTCATAAATGGAATTGCGGTGGCGACCCCTTCGGGTATGTTGTGAAGCAAAATGGCAATGGCGATAATTAACCCAAGACTTGGTGCATAGGCATACCCTGCTGCAACTACGAATCCTTCGGGGACGTTGTGCAATGTTACGCCCACAGCGATGAGTACGCCAGTTCTGACCATTCTAACACTTTGGCTGTCTAAATTTCTGGCTGTCAGTTCAATATGAGGAATAGCCAAGTCGAGAATGATCATAATGACAGCACCAAGTGAGAATAAAGTTATCAATTCAATGTGTGTGATGAACTGTTCAGCTTCAAGAAAAAGGTTGTTAAAGGCGACCATGAGCATTACGCCTGATGCAAACCCCATGGACAAACTCACAATTCTGTCACTGACTCTCTTGAGCAAAAGGACAATTAAACCGCCTATTCCGGTGGCTAATCCTGCAACAAGGCTTAGAAGGAATGGCTGGAGCACAGAGGTCATAATACTGAACTTCCATTAAATGCATACACTTTAGTTTCTTAATGCCCATTTGCTAGATTAATACTATGGTGATCTCTCTAGCATTTTCCCTATGCGACTACGCGCATATCCCACCGCCTTGGCTTTTCCCTTAGGGGACATGCGCGCGCAGCCTTTCCCCAGCATTTGTATGAAAAAATGGCAAATTAGAATGTATGTTCCCGATGACTTTCGGGAAAATGTCTATCCCAACCCCCCTTATTGATTCTTAATGTGGTCACGATGGAATTGATTCAGGTAGAAGAGTCATGTAATGGGTGTGAACCTGGTCAGTGCGATGCTTTTGAGTTCATGGCTAAGAATCTGGGGTTGAGGGTTCTTCATCCTGGGGGCATTGAGGCTACAGAATTGCTTGCTGAAAAATGTGGCATTTCTAGA
>JABXGU010000500.1 GCA_016550415.1 archaeon
ACAAAAAAGGCGCTCTCAGATCGTTTAGCGGATCTTAAACTCAATTTTGCTACACAAGCATAATCCCAAAGTTCCGAGCAGTTAGTTGGTTATCGATGTTGTAATACAAGGTAGTAAAACTGTTTAATAGGATTAATCGGATAGCTATTCTGTTCGCAGAGTGAAAGGAGTACCCACGATGTCTGAAAAAGAAAGTGCCCATCGAATGCAACTACCTGGAGAAGTGATGATTGGGTCAGGAGTAATTCATCAGCTGGGCGATGTAGCAAAACGAGTCGTATCAACTCGGCGTGCAATTCTTATCTCTGATAAAGGCGTCATGAAAATCGCAGGTGAGGATGCCATAGCTTCACTCGAAAAGGCACAATTTTCAGTAGAAACCATAATTATCAAAAAAGCTACGGAACCAGAAGTCGAGAAATCCTGTGACGGAATACGCAAACATAGCGCAGGCGTGGTCGTCGCTGTTGGTGGAGGATCTGTCATAGATACCGCCAAATTGTGTTCAACTTATGAAAACCAGCCTTTCATTAGCGTACCAACCTCAGCTGCCCATGATGGTATTTCAAGCCCACGAGCCTCAATTAAAAAAGATGGAACCTCCGTATCTGTTGAAGGACAATCCCCAATAGCAATTGTAGCCGACACACACATCATCTCAAAAGCACCCTATCGATTCACAGCTGCTGGATGCGGAGATCTAATCTCCAAAATCACCGCTGTGCGAGATTGGAAACTTGCCCATACCCTAGGATACGATTACTACGGGGAATATTCTGCATCACTTTCATTGATGGGCGCCACTATCATCATGGAAAATGCGACCAGCATCCAACCTAATGACGAACACAGTATTCGTCTCGTAATTGAAGCCTTGATAGCCAGCGGCATTGCCATGGGAATTGCGGGATCGAGCCGACCTGCAAGTGGTGCAGAACACAAGTTCAGTCATGCCCTTGATCGAGTCGCTCCTAAACCCGCACTTCATGGTGAACAATGTGGTGTAGGCACAATTATGATGGGATATCTTCATGCCATCGATTGGGAAGAAATCCGAAATGCATTAGCCACCATTGGGGCACCAACAACTGCCAAAGAGCTCAAGATTACCCCCGAACATATCATCGAAGCCCTCAAGATAGCCCATACCATCAATCCCAATCGCTACACCATTCTAGGCGAACGTGGACTCACAGAAAAAGCAGCAGAACGCCTTGCCCGAATCACAGGCGTAATCAGCTAATCTGGCTTCGCCACAGCAGATTTTTGATGACCTTTCGAAAAGTAAGATTAAGGCCCCAAACGATTTCCATTAATTATCGGGGGGGTAGAAAGAAATGATGCAGCAACTCAATGTTATCAACAAAAAATGGGTCGCTTTTATTCAGAAAAAACTCTATTAAAAAAGCAAGAGATGCTTCCCCATCGCTCAAAGACATCGCAAATGATTTCAATGCTAGTTGGAGCTAATTTTAGCTGACTCAATTACTAGAGACGGTGTAATTGCAGTATGTATTGTACGAGTGTCAGCACCTACCAGTTGGATTCCCTTGAAGAAGTCTCGCATATTTATGCCGATTAAAGTGTTTTTTACGGGATGCTGAATTTCTCCTTTTTCGACATAGTAGCCTTCCATAATCAAAGCACTGAATTCGCCAGTGCCTATATTGGGTTTATCAAAGGTTAAACGACAAATAAGACCCTTCCCCATTTCCTCAAGGAGTTCATCATACGACCCTTTCCCAGGAGTGATAATGATATTTGTAGGAGCAATCTTTAAGGGATCACGATACGAGGCCCGGCTTGCATTACCTGTATTTTCTGTATTCGTCTTGTTGGCCGTATAAGAATTATGATAAAAGTTCTGTAAATGCCCTTCGCTGATTATCTCGGTGTTTTGCGACGGAAACCCCTCTGAATCAAAGGGTCTTGACCTATTTCCTTTGGGAAGCAATCCCGCATCCCGTAACGTAAAGTATTCAGGAGCTATAACTTCGTTTAAATAATCCCCCAGATAGGATCTGCCCATCTGAACTTCCTCAGCATTGAATGCATTTACGAATCCAATTCGAAAAATGAAGTCTAGCGCAACTGGTGTGAATAAAATAGGAAGGGTTCCGGGTTGAACAGGTTTTGGCCGTAATAGGTTAAGAGTATTCTTGGCTGCACATTCCCCGATTTTCTCGGGATTGATTTGTTTCAAATCACGGGCTATCTGAAATTCGAAGCTTGAGGCTTGCCCATCTTCTACTTTAATTGTTGGATCAGCTGAAAGATCGATGAGCGTTTCCTTGTAACTGCCTTTAATCCCTAAAGAATTGAGTATGGCTGTTTCGATGGATTGGACCGTAAGAGAAGCTTCAATCAACACGCGCATATTCGGTAAATGAGTCCGACAGGCTTCTACTGTACGCATTAAGAGGTTAACAGCCTCATCTGAATCCAGATTGGCAAGTTGGGGATCGAAGAGTCCATCGACTGGTCGATATGATCCTTTCGACTCTGGAAAACTTTGAAACTTCTCATCAGGGAGAGAGACATTGGCTAGAGATACTGCGTTTTCCGCTCTTTTTCGAAGATCAAGCTCATCAAAGGTAGACGTAAATGAAGAACCAAGCCTCTTGTCTATTACAGCTCGGATAGCACAACCAACATCATGCTTTTCTTTAGCAACCTTCATTGCTCCTTTTTCAACATTTAATTTGATTTCTTTCCTCGATGTTAGAAAGACTTCAGCTTGTTGAGCTCCGAACCGTTCGGCATCTCGAAGAACTTGGTTTCCCAAACTAACAAGATCATACTCCATTTTACATACCTCCTAAGGGAACTTGACGAATTCGTGCATGAGGTCCCCCGGAATTGTCCGGTATCATCTGTTCACCCTTGCCACAAGTTCCAGCAGATAAACCAAAATCATTACCAATGGCATCAATTTTCGATAGAAACTCGATTATTTGCCCCGCAACTGAAACATCGCGGATCATCTGAGATTTTTCTCCGTTTTCGATTAAGTAGCCGTAACTTGCTTGAAACATGAATTGGCCTTTCGAAGAATCTGTGTACCCGTAATTATAATCGCAGAGTAGAATACCTGAACCTGTATCCTCAATCATTTCTTGAACATCCCAGTCTCCACGTTCCATGAACGTGTTACTCATGCGCGGGATTGGTTCAAACATGAAAGATTGACAACGTGCGGCACCATTGGGCATCATACCCAAACGTGAGGCAGTTTCTAGACTATGCATTAGATCCGTAAGTATTCCGTTCTTGATCAAAGATCGCTTCTGGGTTTTGGTTCCCTCCCAATCGTATTCGAAAGAGCCACGCCATCCAGGAACATTGGGATCATCGCTGATATTCAAGAAGTCAGGGCCTAACCTTTCCCCTAACTTACCCTCTAACACGGTTTTTTCGGCAACCCAATTATCTGCTTCACAGGGGTGTCCAAATGCTTCATGCACCATTGCCGCATTCAGTGGAGGATCAATGATTACATCATAAGTACCACCTTTGGCTGGTTTTGAGGAAAGCAGCTCAATTGCGAGCTCTCCAGATTTTCGGGCAATATTTCTGGCTTCCGTTTCATTAAGGACTTCAAATCCACCCCGTCCAGCGACTTGCCCCCATGCTCGTTGACGTTGGCCATTTTCTTTTGCAGTTACTCTTAGGATTAGACGAGGTAGCGAGTTAGTAATCGAAACATTTGTACCCCAGGAGTTGAAAATAGATAGACGTGTCACATTATCCTGATAGATAGTGCGGGTATTCTCAATTCGCTGATCAACGCTTCGAACTTCTTCATCAAGCATTTTGGTAAGGGCCATCTTTTCTTCTTCAGAGATATTCTGGAGGTTCTTTTTTACCTTGAGTTCCATTTTATCTTGAAAGCTCGGACCCGATAGGGCAAAGCTCTCTGCTACATGGTTCCGAATTGCTAAAGCGGTTTTCGCTACTTTTCGTCCAATTTGCCGCATTCCTTCTTGTGTGAAATTAGTTGTATGGGCAAACGCCCATGCACCATCAATAAAAGCGCGGATTCCAGCTCCCTTGAGCTGTGCACCTAAGGAAGTTTTCGACACTCCGTTGTTAATTTCGATTCGTGTAAGGTGTGTGTCTTCAATTCGAATATCAGAGAAACTTACGCCCTCATCTAAAGCTGTTGAAATGGCTATTTGTGCTAAGTCTTCCATAAATCTTTACCCCTGTTTGGCTTTGAAGATGATTTCTCGCATTCCGCGAGCAAGTTCAATGTATTCATCAGACCCCAAGACCATTAGTTCTAGCAACCAATCATACAACTGAAGAGCCCTTGAATCAACTAAATCGTGCTGTAAATTTTGTAAGATTAAGACAGCAAATTTATCTTTAATTTCCCAAACTTTTAGCCCAGTATCAATGAACTCTTGGCGTTTTGTTTCAGGAATTGAAAAACCAAAGACTCGTTCAATGTAGACAACATCTTTAGCTAGTCGCTCAGCAAGAAATTGATCATTAAGGGCTGGTGAACCCTCAGGAAAAACAAATGCGTCAGCAGTCCTAGTGAAATAATCTGTGGTCCGTTTTCCCTTTCTAACCGTACCGAACTTTTTGACAAACCCGTTCTCAATTAATTTTGGAAGGTGATGGTAGACCTGATTACGGGTAAGAGGATTTACACCACTATGTTTGGATTGTTTGACTATTTCAACAACAGAAAGGGCATATCGTTTGACAGGCCATTGCCTTGTGATTGTCTCCTTGGTTTCTGGATGATATTCCTGTGTCGTTTGTTTATCCTCAATTCCTGCGCGAAGAGTCCGGATTATATCAACCTTAACAGGATCATCAAGAGCCTGGGTCATTTCTGGGCTCGTGATAAATATCACTGGCTTACGAGGCTGCTTACCTGCTTCAGTTAATGTGATGTTTCGGATTTTATCAGCCAAAGATTCTGACATCATTAGACACGTTTGCAGAGTTATACGGCATATTGGACATGCTTGCATAAATAGTTTGTCATACAAACAATTTAATTATTAATTGTTTGTGACATCAACTATTTTTTATCTTACACAACAAGCTTTTGTACTTGCTTTTCTATCAGCGTAGACCAGAAATCTTACGGGGATTCGAGCAT
>JABXGU010000501.1 GCA_016550415.1 archaeon
TGAGAAGTACCGCGATTCCATAATACATTCCAACGAAGCCACAGGCAATACCTTCCCAACCTGCGATCACGTTGACCATAGTGTTGGCAATACCTGAATTGTGCCAGGTATCCCAAGCAAACCAATGGCCAAGAGCAGCAAGCCAGAAGAAGAGAGCAAGGAGAAAGAAGAAGATTTGGAGTACACGGTTGAATTTGATTGAACTTAGAAATAGCCAGAAGCTGAAAAATCCCCACAGGAAGAAGAAAGGAACCTGGACCCACATCGCTAATGCTGGTTCACTAACTGTCGGAGCCAGCCCAAGCAGTGGGAGAAATAGGGTGAAGAGATAAGAGAACCAAAAGGTTGCACCTAGGATAAAGGTTGCTGCACCAAAGGAATTTCCAGTTTTCAGTGACCAGAGTCCTGCAATCAATGGCACAAATCCCCCAGCAAATAATGCTGTAGCGTACACAACCGCTAGCCCATTCATGTCAAGGATCTCTGCGAAATAAAGCGAGAGAAGGATTAAGGCAAATCCAAAACCAATTGCCCCAAAAGAGGACGGATTAGCGATACGATCATCATCCATATACATTCACCTGGAAAGAAATGGAGTATACTAAACCCGCGTTTTTTCTCTTGCCATATTTAAGGCTTTACTGTTACGTAAAAACCAAAGGGAAGATCAGAAGTATTATGCATCTAGTCCTCGTCACGCTTTAAACGCTTGTTTAACCGCATTCTATTACCAGTATTTGTCGATTGGTGCCAAGATAAAAAGTCAATCAAATCAGAAAGGAAGCCTCCAAGTTTTGACTTTCTTTTCTTTTCCTTAGGCTTTGAAATTATTACTCCCTCTGATAGAATTTGATGAAAATCAACATAAAAAGGTTCTCAATTCCTTTTTTCGCACCCATTCGTTCGAAAAACAACACTGACCACAGGGATTTACACCTAAATCTGAACCTACCGGCTTAGGAGAATATTTGAGGAGTTTTTGGATTTAGTACCAAACGCTCTAAATTTCAAGCTGAACATGCTTAGAAATGTGATGAATACGGAGATAGCAATAATGAGTCAAGTCTTATCGAAGAAATATTTGCGTGGAACATTCTATTTTCTTGTTGGTCTTGCACTGATATGTCTACTTTTACACCAGGCACCGAATTCAATGAGTATACAAACACAAATTGATTTGGCGGATATTTCAGTTGGTGTATATAATGGAGCGGGTGCTGACGAGGATTGCGCTACTGCGCTGTATAATCTTTTAGCGTGGATGGGTTCGACAATGACTTGGGTTAATCAGCTGAGCATACATAATGGAGTATTAAATAGCCTTGATTTAATTGCATTTCCTGGCGGTTCCCCAGACATGTATGGGGCCATGCTTGGTGAGCAGGGGGTCCAGTTACTTCGCCAATTCGTGTCTAATGGCGGTTCCTATTTTGGTATTTGTGGTGGGGGGATGTTTGCTACACGAACTCTTGATTTATGTCAAGGCTATTGGGTTTATCCGATTCCTGGTATTCCCGACGGCGTCCGCCTTGTTGATATGGACGTTAA
>JABXGU010000502.1 GCA_016550415.1 archaeon
ATTGGGGACAAGAATACATCCTACATTCCCATAGGTTGAACCATCAACAATAGCCCAAGTAGACTTACTAACTTGCTTAAATTGCACAGGTGACATCTCCATTTAGGGGAATGCCCTTGTATTGAATATAGTTACCTTTAGGTGTTCATCTTTCGTAAAAAGGAAAGACGTTAAGAGGGATTGCTCGTCACTTATGGACATAATATTTTACCAAAGGTGCATCCCATGTCCAAGTTTCCACAAAAACGTCGACCCTTCAAGTTACAGATAATGGATTTGCTCCTCCAATTGCCAGTCTCAGCAGGTGTTGCTGACGAAGTTGCCAGCGCAGTAGTGAAGAATTCCACACAGGAAACCCCTCCTGAAACCATTCGCACTATGATATTAGATAATCTCCGCACCCATGACGTGAAAGCGGCGGAAAAACTCGAACAGCGCTTTGAATTCGTTCAGGAAAGATTAACCACGGTTCGACGCGAATCAGCGGACCCTGGAGAAGAAATCTATGATGAGAAAGCCCTAGAAGAGTTACTTGAAGCAGATGAGATTACAGCCGCAGAGCTCTATTTCATGGAAGGTTATGAAGGTCATGCCTGGCAACGCAAAAACGACCATTTCGATACGGTATCGACTGAACTAGCCCAAGATGACCGTTATGATGACTGAGATGCCCCCTTCAAATGACCACCCCTTTGAAACAATCGTGTTACCCGAAGATATTTCGCAATCCAAGCTTCGAATCGCGATTACAGTCATTGTATCGATATTCATCATTATACTCGTAATAATCGACCAGTTCCTTGGACTATGGCCTTTGGGATTTTATTGGATCCTTTTTTCCATTGGATTAATTATCTGTTGCATAGTAATGTTGGTGCTTTTGAGATGGAATGAAGGACATCGAAGAGAAGGCGAGGAAACCTTTCTTGAAAAGTGGGGTGACGAGATTGGCTGGCCGTTAATGATCCTTGCTTTTACGATTCAATTCGTCATTCCCCAAGTACGCCCTATCCTCCTTGGTGCAATCCTTGGTGGAAGTTGGCTGCTTGCCATTTGGAATAGGAAGAAAAAACAGCAAAAATGAACCAAATTAGTTCTCTTTAATTATCGTTTCAATTATTTTGAATAATTCCTTTGCACGTACGGGTTTCACTTGGAATACTGTAGCGCCGGCTTCCATGGCTTCTGAGCGAACTGTTTCATCGGCACTTACAAAAACAATTTTACTGTAAGCACTTATTTCTTGGATCATCTTGGTGGCACTAATACCATCCATCCGAGGCATTCGATGATCCATGATGATAACATCTGGTTTGGGGTCCATTTTTAAAAACAGCTGGACTGCTTCATCTCCGTCGAAGGCGGAACCGATGACTGTGTGACCCTTCATCGTGAAGAGAGCTTTGTAAATCTGATGAAGGTTCTCTTCGTCGTCAACGATGAAGATCGAAGCCATTGAATGCACTGTCCGTTTCACTTTGGGTTTTAATGGTGTACGATGTAGATTTCGCAGTATATCCCCGCTTGCGTTGTCCACTGATTGCAGAGGAAAATCTGGTTAATAGTGTTGTGTGTGTCATTGGTTCACAAAGTCTCAATTTCGGTTTTCTGCATAAACGCTTTGATAGGATTATATCGTTAACTAGTTTCGAACCAACTTAGAGGGGGGTTTATTTTTTCTATTTCGTTATGTTCTGAGTTGCATATTGCGAAGGATTTGCTACTATGGTTGTTCTTCGGAGCTGACTAGAGGTTTGAATCGCTGTAAAAGCAGAGCATTGGTTACTACACTCACACTGGACAGGGCCATTGCAAGTGCCGCCCATTCTGGTCGGAGATTAATTATAGGGAAGAGAATTCCTGCAGCGATAGGGAGAAGGATAATGTTATAGATTAACGCCCAGAAAAATCCCTGTCGGATTTTTGATACCGTCTTTTTTCCTAGTTGAACTGCCGTGGCAACATCTAGGAGATTATCACGTACTAGAACGATATCACCGGTTTCTACGGAAACATCAGTGCCAGATCCTAAAGCTATGCCTACATCTGCCTGGGCTAGCGCTGGAGCATCATTGATGCCATCGCCAGTCATGGCAACTGTATGTTGTTCTGATTGGAGGTTCTGTATTACTTGAGCTTTATCGCCTGGAAGCACTTCCGCGAAGACCTTTGTGATGCCTACTTCCTGTCCAATTGCTTCAGCGGTCCGTTCCTTGTCTCCGGTGAGCATCACAACTTCAATGTTCATTCGTTGTAATGCACTGATAGCCTGAGCTGAATGTGGTTTGAGGGTGTCAGCAATGGCTACAAGGGCAAGGAGTTTCCCATCCTTTGCTGCAAAAATAGTGGTTTTGCCGTCCTTTTGCAGTTGGGCAACATGTGGTTCCAATTCCCCAATATCGACTCCATTTGTTTCCATGTAAATATCATTACCAACATCGATAGTAGATCCTGCAATTGAAGCTCTGATTCCTTTCCCAGTTACTGAATCAAAGTCATCGATTTCTAGGAATGAGATTTGATTGTTCTCAGCATATTGGACAATGGCGTGGGCAAGTGGATGCTCGCTGTATTTTTCAGCTGTTGCAATGAATGTAAGGGCTTCCTGAGAATCTATGCCACCTGCGGGAATAATATCGGTAACTGTGGGTTGGCCGGTAGTGAGTGTTCCGGTTTTATCAAAGACCATAGTATCGACCTGCGGGATAACTTCGAGCCCTTCTCCCGTTTTGATAAGGATACCGAGTTGAGCTCCACGTCCAATCCCCACCATTAAGGCAGCAGGAGTTGCTAAGCCTAGGGCACATGGACATGCCGCTACTAGCACAGCGATTGAAAATCCTAAGGCTGTAACCCAGCTAAGTCCAGGATACCAAGGTGTGAAAGTAATTAGAATCAGCCAGATACTGAACACAATCACGGA
>JABXGU010000503.1 GCA_016550415.1 archaeon
AGGGGAGTAAAATACGCAGTGGTCTAGCCACTCATTCCACATTGTAAAAGGTGGTGGTATAGTGACAGAACGATTGATTTGTTCAGGTGTTCAAAACCCCTGTAGACTGAAGGGTTCTGCGACATAGTGGCAGATATCAACACTTTTAGGCTGGAAGCCTATATACAATATATTGATGTTTCAGCATGAAAGGCAGGGCCGAAATGACCCTGCCTTTTCTAATACAACTTAACTCCAAGTCCACTTCGCTAGTGGTCCCTATCTATTTTGTCGAGAAACCCGCCAGCATTCACTCCTTCAGTTGGTTTCCTTCCATTTCCAGCAGTTCTTGCCAGCTTATTTATAGAATCACTCTGACTTCTCAGAGCCGATCCACTCTTCTAACTTCCGAGCAGCAATTTCACGGCCACCTATTCCAAAAGCAATAGCTCCTGCCAGAGCTGCGGCTCCTAAGATTATACCAAAGGCCAAATTGATAATTTCATTGGCCAAACCCATCTGGCGAATTGCTATCGAACCAGCCAAGATAATGGTAGCAACCCGAGCTACGACAGCAAGCAGGCCCGCCTGAGCCGCTCCACTTGCCTGAATAGTCGTAGACACTAGGTTCGCCAGATACAGACCAATGCCGAAAATGATCAATCCCAACAGAATGTGCCCACCCAACACTGTCAATTCTGCTATCATATTGGATAACGCTTCAAATCCCAACAAATCTGATGCCTCGAAGACGGCAAAAAGCATAATCGCCACCAAAGACAAGTACCCTGCAATCTCTGACGGTGTTCGCTTGCCTTCTTCAGGCTCCTTGCCAATACCCAATCGCATTAAGATAGCATTAAACCCTATACCTGTTAGCAGGTCGGTGATAAGGCCCGCTACTACCTTCCCGACTATGTAGGCAATCGTCAGTACTACCGCAGCTGCAAAAATCGCTGGCATTGCCTCTAAGATTAAGTCTAACATACTACTAGCCGGGGCGGTGATCGCTTCCAGTGCTAAGGCATTGAGTGCAGCAATGATTACCGGAATAAGAATTAGGATATAAACGATGAGTCCGACGAGTTTAGACAAGGGGGCTAGCCCGACTCGGTCACTAAGCCGGTCCGACCCCGCCGCAGCTAACAGACTGGTTACTATCTGTCTCACAATGCGTGCCACAAACCACCCGATAACCCCAATAAGCACCGCAGCGAATAGATTTGGTAGGAACCCGAGAAATTTATCCAGCATGCTTTGCACTGGCTCCAGTAATCCCTCCAGATTCAACGCTCCCAAGACAGCCGGAAGAAACAACAAAAAAATCAACCAATACACTACGTCACCAATTGTTTTGGTAAGCGGAATTTTCTTTTCTTCCTTTACACCAGCCTGAGTGCCAATCCGCTCATCAATTTTGGCTGCAGCCATTGCTCGCGTGAGAATAAACCGTATGACACTTGCTACCACCCAAGCAGTGAGCAACAGAAGCACGGCACCAAAAAGCTGAGGGAGAAACTGAAAGACCTGATTCATGAGACGGTTAAGAGGATCGGTCACTAAGGTGAGACGCAGTGCTTCGAAAAAGGCCACTAACACCAAGATCATAATCAGCCAAAATGTGACTCTGCCAATTCCTCCTGTAACATCAGGCGGTTTTTCTCCTTCTTTCACAGCGGCCCAGTTCGCTAGCTTTGTGTCTAGCTTTGTGCGCCGAAGCACGCCCCGAACAACGTCAGAAAGCACCAAGGCGATAACCCACCCTATTATGAGAATGGCGAGTGCCCCTATTAGGTTCGGAACATAGGCAGCAATCGATTCAGCGATTTCCTTTAGCATCTCTTGCATGGCTATACCTCCTTTATTAAGTTAATAAATCCCTTCCCCCTTTTTTGCTGAGCACAGATTATTGGCTATTTCTTGACGAGTCCAACAATCCAAAGCAATACAATTGCCCCCACAAGGGCTGCAATGAGGGAACCAATGAGCCCGCCCGCAGTTATTCCTACGAGTCCGAAGAGGAAGCCACCCAGAAAAGCACCAATTATACCAACGATTAGGTTCCCAACTAACCCAAACCCTTTGCCTTTCATAATCTGACCAGCAAGCCAACCCGCCACTAAACCAATGACTAGAAATAATACTATGTTTATTTTATTCCCCTTTTTTATTAGTATTTCAGAAAAAGAATAAGCCGAACCACGTATTTGTAATTCGGCCTATCGTCTTTTCGCACGGAATCATGGGTGATGTGTCCTCCTTTAGGTCCCACGGAATTTCCGTTTTGAGTCAGGAACTCATTAATCTGTAAAAACGGTAAGTATTAAAACCCTAATGATGCTCAAAGTCAATGGAAAACCCAAAAGTCGGACAAATAAGTAAGAATTTCTGTTTATAATCAAGTTCTTTTGTCATTTTTTTTATGATGTTATACAATAGTACCGCCCTCAACCATCAGCTTTTAAAGACTTCAAAATGACCCCTTTTTGCTAATCGCTAAAACGGGTGCAAGATGCGTAGGCGGAATTAGATCAGACCAAGAAGAACATCAACCTTCTAAACTGCCGGAGTGACCGGTTCGCAATAATTACAGCATCTTCTTAAGAGCAAAGCCTTATTGCGAGGAGAAAATCATGAGAATCAGGAAACATTGGCAACGGATTACCATTATTTTTGCAGCCCTATTTGCTCTTTATGTCTTGTTAGGGTTTTTTCTGGTCCCCCCCATTCTCAAAAGCCAGCTTACAAAGCGCTTGCATGCTCTAACAGACCGGTCCGTTGCGTTGGGGACAGTGCGTTTCAACCCACTTGTACTGTCCCTTACGCTTCGGGATTTCCGTATCGCAGGAAAAAACAATGAAGATTTCTTTGGCTGGCAGGAACTTTATATAAATCTCCAGACATCATCACTTTTCAGGTTCTCCTGGACCTTTGATGAGATACGGTGGATCAAACCCAGCATCTACATCGAACGATTCACAGCTGATGAGTTTAACTACTCAGATTTGCTCCATGGTTCAGATAAAGCCAATAAACAACCTGAGAAGGCTGGGGGTAAGGATGCCAAGATAGTACCACTTTCTATAGGCAAACTGATTCTCAATGAGGGTAGATTTCAATTTCGAGACAGTTCTCGCAGAACACCTGCGGATTTTCACCTGGCATCGGTCTCGTTTGAGCTGGATGGTTTCAGCACTCGCCCCAAGCCCGGAGAATCCAACGCTTATGATCTGAAAGCGCGGGGACCAAAAGGCGGCTCTTTTCACTGGAATGGCACCTTCCAGCTGACACCGCCCGAGTCAAAAGGATCCATCGAGTTGGCCGGCATCCATCTGCCGTCATTAGTGGCCTTTTATCAAGATGAGCTCCAGTTTGCGGTTCCCGAGGGGCAATTCAGCTTTAACAGCAAATACCACCTCATTGATGATCCTGAATGGAAGATTGAACTGAAGGAAGGAACGTATACACTTTCAAAGCTCAAGGTTTTGGACAAAAACCTGGAGAAGACACTTTTGGCACTACCTCTCCTAGAAATTAAGAATGTGACCTTTTCGACTGCCGAAAAAAAACTTATTGCTGGCGCTGCAACAATCGAGGGAGGAGAACTCAATGCTTCCCTTAATGACCGCGGCGATTCTAATATTGCACA
>JABXGU010000504.1 GCA_016550415.1 archaeon
ACATTTAATAGAAAGTTCGTTTTATATAAGTGTATGGTTCGATTTTCGGACTTTGAAATAATCAGCATATCACGTGACAACGCCCGCACACCCTACGTTAAGATTGCTGAAACCTTGGGAGTCACCGAGGCTGCTGTCCGCAAACGGATAAGAAAGCTAGAATCAGAGGGTGTAATCCTAAAGTACACCATTAAGACTAATTTACGTAAAATCGGGTTTGAAATTCACGCCCTTATAGGAATGGACACCGAACCTGAACAATATCTTGCGACTCTAGAAAAATTGAAAGTAATGTCTGAAGTGGTTGGTCTACAATCTTGTGGCGGAGATCACATGATAATGATTGAATGCTGGTTTAGAACCTCCCAAGAACTTACGAATTTTAGTCATAGATTGGAATCGATGAAAGGTGTTACGAGAGTTTGTCCTGCAATTATCTTGGAGAAACTTAAGTAATAGTTGAGTTGCAACCGATTGGCTTTAAGAGGTACAAAGCCTGTATGGACAATATCTTTGTTCGCCCAATAATGTAAGTTTGAATGGAGTGCAAGGAATATGCCCTCGAAAGTAATGGATGAGAAACTTAAGGAATTAAGGAAGCGTCTAAAGCGAGCAGGTCTTGGTGGAGGAAAGGAGCGCATAGAACGGCAGCATAAAGCAGGAAAACTAACTGCACGTGAGCGCATCGAGCGCCTCCTTGACCCTGGAAGCTTCATGGAATTCGATGCCCTGGTGGAGCATCGTTCCTCTGAATTCGGGATGGCAAAACAGAAGATACCGGGTGATGGAGTTGTCACAGGTTATGGTACAATTAATAATCGCCTAGTATTTGTATTCAGTCAGGACTTCACCGTTTTTGGTGGTGCTCTCGGTGAAATGTTTGGGGAGAAGGTCACCAAAATAATGGACCGTGCCCTAGAAGCAGGAGCACCCGTTATTGGGCTCAACGATTCAGGCGGAGCAAGAATCCAAGAGGGAGTAGCAAGCCTGGGAGCTTATGGTGAAATTTTCTACAGAAATGTCATTGCTTCAGGTGTTATACCCCAGATCAGTGCCATCATGGGCCCCTGTGCAGGTGGTGCTGTATACAGTCCTGTGGTGACAGATTTCACTTTGATGGTGAAAAACACAAGCCGAATGTTCATAACTGGTCCTCAAGTAATCAAAGCAGTGACAGGTGAGGTCATATCCTTTGAGGAACTGGGTGGTGCTATGGCTCACAACATAAAGAGCGGGGTTGCCCAGTTCGCCGCAGAAAACGAAGATCATTGCCTCCAACTCATCCGCGACCTATTGTCCTACTTACCCTCCAACAATGTGGAGAATCCACCTTATGAAGAGCCTACAGATGACCCCCAGCGTACAGACCCTGCACTTAACGAGCTTCTCCCTGATGATCCTACAACACCTTATGATATGAAACAAGCCATTCTTAGTGTTGCAGACAACCAACGATTCTTGGAAGTACATGAACATTTTGCACAGAACATGGTTGTTGGTTTCATCAGATTGAATGGGCATCCCATTGGAGTAGTTGCTAATCAGCCTAACTTTCTGGCAGGTACTTTAGACATTGATGCTTCCGATAAGTGCGCTCGATTCGTCCGCTTCTGTGACGCCTTCAACATTCCTGTCCTCACCTTCATGGATGTTCCCGGTTTTCTACCCGGTGTCGACCAAGAACACCGTGGAATCATAAGACACGGGGCAAAAATCCTGTTTGCCTATGCAGAGGCTACTGTGCCCAAGGTTACAATTATTACTAGGAAGGCGATTGGTGGCGCTTATGTGGTTCTAGGTTCTCGGCATTTGAGAGCCGATGTTGTGTATGCGTGGCCAACCTGTGAGCTAGCTGTAATGGGACCTGAGGGAGCAGCGAATATTATCTTTCGACGTGAAATTGAGAAGGCAAAGGACCCAGAACGTAAACGGGCAGAGAAGATTGCAGAGTATCGTGAACGCTTTGCCAATCCTTATTCTGGGGCTGTTCGAGGTTTCATTGACGAGGTGATTGAGCCAGCGGTAACTCGTCCTCGTTTGATTGCGTCATTTGAGATGCTTAGGACGAAGCGGCAGGCGTTACCTCGAAAGAAGCATGGAAATTGCCCCCTTTAATTCAAGCCATTTTCGAGTCCGCAACTTTTACTAAAGTTTTTAATCTTGCGCCAATAGTGCAACACGGGCAACTTTGGTTAGCAGAACCAAGGAACATCAATTATAGTTAGGTCGAGAGAGCTGCTATCTTTATCATGAAGGAGCTATAGGATTTGACTAGGAAATATTGTCCACAATGCGGCAAAGAAGTAGAGGAATACGATAAGTATTGTTTCCGTTGCGGTGCTGAACTCCAGCCAGGTGTTGCTGTTGAAGCAAAGGTTGCACCGCCACCTCCGAGTTATCCCCCTCCTACTGTGCCTTCACGACCTGTACCTCGGCGTTGGGTAGAAACAAGGAGGATTCTTGTGTACGCAGGCTTTTGGAAACGATTTCTTGCGTGGATCATTGACAGCCTAATCTTATTCATCCCTCTTACCCTCGTTGAAATTATGTTCTTGTGGAACCCAGGGTATATTTGGTATCCCTGGAACCCTATGTATTGGGTTTATCAGTGCTTATCGTGGGGAGCCAATTTCCTTGTGGGTTGGTTGTACTTCTGCTTGTTTGAGAGTTCAGAGCATCAAGGAACACCTGGAAAACTGGCTTTGAATATCATTGTGACAGATATTGATGGTGAGAGGATTTCCTTTGCACGTGCTACTGCTCGTCACTTCGGCAAGATTCTCTCCGCTATCACACTGCTAATTGGATACCTTCTCATTGCTTTCACAGAGAGAAAACAGGGACTACATGATATGATCGCTGGAACACTCGTTGTAATCAGATAGGTTCCTCAGATTGGAACTATATACAATTCTTTCTCAGGTGTGGTCTGCAAAGAGGGAACGCCTTAAATGGTGTTGCTTGCATTGAAAAGACAAGTAACATCGCGCCTGATTTGTACCACTTTGTAGTGGCGTATATCTAAAGGAAAGTATGTGTTGACCATGCCAAAGACGCAAGCGGTGAAGTTAACGGACACTACCTTTCGGGATGCCCATCAGTCACTCCTAGCTACTCGTATGCGTACTGAGGATATGCTTCCTATCGCGGAAAAAATGGATCAGGCAGGCTTCCATTCAATGGAGGTTTGGGGTGGAGCCACATTTGATGCGCCTATTCGTTTCTTGAAGGAGAGCCCATGGGAACGGCTTCGACAACTACGTAGTAAAATTACAAAGACAAAGTTGCAGATGCTTCTTCGAGGACAGAATATAGTTGGATATCATCACTATCCTGATGATACAGTTCGAAAATTTGTAGAGTTGGCAGCGAAGAATGGCATTGACATATTCCGTATCTTTGACGCATTAAATGACCCGCGGAACATGAAGACCGCAATTAAAGCGGTTAAAAAAGCAGGAGCCCATGTACAATTGAGTTTCTGTTATACAACGAGCCCTGTACATAATGTAGAATCTTTTGTAGAACTTGCCAAGACTCTGGAATCCATGGACGCAGATTCTATCTGTATAAAGGATATGGCTGGACTCTGCAAACCCTTTGTAGCCCGCGAGCTTGTTACACGGTTAAAGGAAGAGATTAGTGTCCCTATTCAGCTTCATTCACACTACACCTCTGGAATGGCAAGTATGGCTTACCTAGAGGCTATTCAAGCAGGAGTAGATGTGGTTGATACAGCAGTTTCATCACTAGCCCTGGCAACCTCCCAGCCGCCATGTGAAACTTTGGTAGCAGTACTAAAGGGGACACCATGGGATACTG
>JABXGU010000505.1 GCA_016550415.1 archaeon
GAATACAGTTCCATTGCTGTTAGCTGTCCCTTCCAAGATTCTATATTCAGGAGCCTTCCAATATTTTGAAGAACTTGAGCCAAGTGTTCCGGCCCATGATCTGTATGATTTGGCATTACGGCTTTTATATTTGGGAGAATCTGCTCGACCAAGTTTTGCCGTGCTGTTGTATAGAGGCCATATCTCGCCTCTCCATCACCGTCACCAAATTCTTTCAATAACTCTGCGTGAGTCAGTTTTTCGATGGTTTGTTCATTCCACACCTACTAACTCCTTATCATCCCCGCGTATCTTGGTGTGATCGGAGTCTCCGCTAACTAATTCGGCTTCCTTTATTATTTTGAAGACAGCATAAGCTAGCAATGGCGGAACAGCGTTAGCTACTTGCTGCTGCTGGAATCCAATGCTGCCTTGAAACTCATATGAATCGCGAAAGGATTGCAGTCTGGCAGCTTCTCTAACTGACAGTCCACGATTTTCTATTGGATGTATCAACATGTTCTTTCGGTAGTTTCCTATTACAACTGAAGGAACATTGGCTTTGAGCCTGTGATATATTCTTGTATGGCATCTGGACAAGTCTTTGTAATTGGTCATCAACTCAGCAGGTATATCTTGCCAGTTGCCACCCTGAGGAATGTGCTTGTAACGCTCGATGACCTTGTCATTATTTTTCGTCACCAGATGATTCGGCGATTGATTAGCACCTCCACGCATCATATGTGAGTAATCACTCATAGCTTTGTATTTGTACGGCATCCAGTTATCAGATGCCCCATTTGATAAGGAAGGCAGGTCTGCTATGGCTTCCTGTACAGTTACGTATGCTGACGATGATGGTGTAGGTGGTTTAATTCGAATTCCATGTAAGGAACCCAGCACAAACAGCCGTTTTCGCAATTGTGGTACACCATAGTTAACTGCGTTCAGCATCCAACTTGAGCAAGTGTAACCTAGATTCTCAAGTCCCTTTGTCAACTCTCTAAGGAAAAACCCACCCTCCGTTTCTATTATTCCGGTGACATTTTCGAATAACGTCCAATCAGGCATTATAGTTTCAACTACCCGTAAAAAGTCCAATAACAGCCAATTCTCAGGATTTGTTAGACTCCTGGTTTTTTGATTTGAAGTTGAAAATCCTTGACAAGGTGGACCGCCAAAAACTACATCTATGTGGCCCAATTGTATTAGGATCGTCTTTGTTAGTAACCTGATGTCGTGTGGAAATATTTGTGTGCGTGGATGATTCCTAGAGTATGTGGCAACGGCATGGGGATCTGACTCAACCGCAAGCCGCACTTCAATACCTGCTTGTTCTGCACCTTCAGACAAGCCGCCGGAGCCTGAAAACAAGTCAATTCCTATCATCCTTCCCCATCGCCAAGACTCCTCTGAGACTGGAAATAACTGCAAACCCTACTCGCCGGGCAGATTTTGCAGACAGGAAACTCAGTTATACATATTTTAGCACAAAAGTCAATTATAGCCCAATTGTATTCTCTGAAATTGTCTGGTAACATCTCTGCGGCAAACTGCCATACTGCTGGGTCTTCTCTCGCCCTCCGCTTTGCTGACCTCAAGGAAAATACTCTTTCATAAATCCTCAAAATGTTAACATCAACTAAAGGCACCTTGTACGAAAAAGCAAAACACAAGATAGCATTTGTAATATATTGGCCGACACCAGGAAGACTCAGCAACTTATCTTCTTGCGGAGGTATGTCTCCGCTGTATTTTCTTACTATTAGTCCACCCAACTTCTTAAGCCGCTTTGATCTATAATTAAGACCTATAGGCTTCATGATTGAAATAAGTTCATCAATTTCAGAAATTGCCAGAGCATGAGGGTCTGGAAATTTAC
>JABXGU010000506.1 GCA_016550415.1 archaeon
CTTAGGAGTTGTTGACTCCATACCTGAACTTTCAGAAATTGCCTTGGCACGTAACATCTATCTTCATGTAGATGCAGCTTTCGGGGGATTTGTGCTACCATTTCTTGAAGAGTTAGGCTATAAGGCGTTGGACTTTGATTTTAGGTTACCTAGCGTCTGTTCCATCACTATTGATCCCCACAAAATGGGGTTGGCTCCAATTCCTGCCGGAGGAATACTGTTCGAGGATGAGACGATGACTGAAGCCATCAGCACAAAGGTTCCTTATCTAGCTGGTGGAGAGACAGAGCAGTCCACTTTGTTGGGAACACGATCAGGAGCTTCTGCCATAGCCGTTTGGGCGTTGTTGATGAATCTTGGAAGAGCGGGATATAAAACTGTGGTTGAACGCTGCCTTGGGCTAACATGGAAGCTTGTTAAAGGCATTCAGCAGATTGATGGATTAGACATCGTGACCAAGCCCACCTTGAATGTGGTTGGAATAAAATCGGACGCAATAGATGTTCGGTTGATCTTTCAGAAATTGAGGAAACATGGTTGGGCTGTTTCCCTCTTCCCAGATTACATCAGAATTGTAATTATGCCCCACACTAAACCGTCACACATCAAAAACTTCCTTGAAGACCTGAAGAGAATTCTAGAGGGATCGAAGGGCTAAACAGCTGTTGTTGCTTCGATACAGGGAGTGTTTTCACGTCTAGCTTGGCTAAGCTGACCAGAATTCGAGGAGGATTTTTTACACTTCTCTGTTGGTCGGCTCTTGCACTCGGAGAAGCGTCATGATCAAGCATGGAATAAACAGGGTCGCTGAGAGCAGGAAAGGAAGTGCAGGAGACAAGTATTGGTACATATAACCGCCAGCGAGCTGACCCAACGCACTCAGGATGTAGAAGAAGAAGTAAGTGCTGCCAATTATCTTTCCCCGTTTATCGCGGGCTACAAGGTCTGCTATTAACGCTGGATATGCTGTGTTTGCCAGAATCAAAGCAACGCCCAAAAAGAGGAAGCACAGAGAAAGGATGACGGCATTTCCGTAGGCGAAACCGATCAGTGCAGGTGTGAAGAGGAACCAAGCTATCATTAAGGGCTTTTTTCTCCCGAATCTGTCGATAATTTTGCCGCAAGGCAATGCCGCGAATATGCTTACAACAGAAAAACCGCTCATCAATGCTGCCCACTCGATTTCCGTAATTTTGACGATGTCAGTTGCATAGAAAATTAGATAGGAGGAACAGCTGAACCACGCAAAGTGGTAGATAGCAAAACTTGCGAATAGGAACAATATTGGATGAGAAGCTGTCTTCAATGTTTTTATGCTTTCAATTATCGAGTTGGGAAAATTTTTGATAGTTTCAGTTATGGGGTTTCCTTCACTGGTATTTGTTAAAGTCTCTTTGAATCTCATCCTCAAAATGGCAGCCACAATGAATGCTGCGGTGACGATTAGGTAAGCGATTCGCATTCCGGGGATTAATCCAAATTGAACAGATAAGACACCGGCTATAATGGGGGAGGGAACTGAAATGTAATGAAGGAAATTGATGATGGAGAAACCTAATCCTCGCTTCTCTGGGGGCGTCGAATCAGCTACAAGAGCCTGATGGGCAGGCTGGTAGACGAGAAATAAGTTTTGAAGTACAGCAGCTATCATGAAGAACTGCCAGTTGGGAGCGATGGCGAATAAGAAATAAGTTGTTGATAACGCGAAGGTCATAGTGACTATGAGCAATTTTCTTCCATGCCTGTCCGCTAGGTATCCCCCGGGAATTTGGACTAATGCTAGAGTCACATAAGAGGCAGAACCGATGACGCCCACAATATAGGGGTTTCCTCCCAACCCTTCAATATACTTAGGATAATATGTGTAAGGTATGGCGGCTGTAATGAGAATTATTGTTAATGTGACCGTATTAATTAGAAGGTTACCTCTAACAAAAGAGAATTCGTTCTTGAGTCTAGCCAGCATCGCCAATCGAGTTCCACTTGAAAAGACAGTAACAACAATCCAAATAAACCGTTTGCGTACATTTTAACACTTTTTCTAGCAATATTTGCCTTCATACTGACGCAAATTTCTTCTATCATCAACAATCATATTCAGCAAAAGTTGGTGGAATATCAACGAATATAATATGTTGGTATA
>JABXGU010000507.1 GCA_016550415.1 archaeon
GGGGTACGGCGGCGAACATCTTCAAGAATGACAACTGTTGATCTTTCTTCTACAGGATGCGTCGCAGCGGTGCGACGAGCTAGAAAACGGGTAAAATGTGGTGGATGTGGTTCTACACCTCGCACAATCGTGCCTGGACAAAACTCCTGTCCGCTTTCTTGGAATATTATGTAGCACCGTGGGCACACAAAACTACCGCAAGTTGTACATAGCCACCATTCACGTCTGGCTATTCTGAGAGCTACTTGACTATCACAAATCGCGCATGTCATTTGAGTGGCTTGAACACTCATTCCTTCTCCTCCCTAGAACTTCCACCATTACGTATGCGATGGATTCGAATCTTGAAATTGGGTGAGAAGTTTGGGGGTCTCTCCTTCACAAAGGGAATCTCCCTTTCCTCCAAAATAACTATTCGTCCTGCTTGAGCAGCTTGTTCATCTTCTTCCTCCAGAGAAGATGAAGTTACTTCGTCTAGAACCTCGCTTGGTTCAGAGTCGGACTCTGTTTTTTCTTTAGTGGGAGGTTGGCTTACCTGCTCTTCATCTTTGGCTGGAGGTCGATCTGACATTATATTATTAGCACCTCTCATTCATCATCTGTATCCTCATCTTCAAGGATCCTTACTCGCTGTGACCTCTCCTCTGATTCGCTATCTAGAATACGTGGCTGTCGTTGGCTATCTCGTGACGAAGATGTTGAGTCAAGGATCTGGACTCTCCCTCTTTGTGTTTCATCTGATATTCTTTCTTGTCGTTGACGTGTAAGTTGGTTGTGACGTTCCTCCCAAAGTCGATCAAGAGTGCCTATAATGTGCTCCATATTTTGTTCGTACCATGCCATTGCCGCACTGTTGAGTCCATGATCGGATTTATACTTAGATGGAGGCTCAACATGATCTGGTTTCAACAAAACAAAAAATGGTAGATATTCAAGTATGCGATCCAATTCACCTCGTACAGAATAGCAGGCAGGTCCAGTCCCCCTGGCAGATATTCGAGGATGGTAAAGTGGAGTCTGAGCTGTAGGGCGAATCATCCCAATACTTTGGGGGTATTCACGTGGCAGGTCAAAAACAAAGACGTGTTCATATCTAATGGTCCTTGTACCAGTTGGGCTGGAGGGTCTCCTAGCATACCCCGGTAAGTTACGCATAGTGAATCGAATTCGTTTGTATGCTCCATCTCGGTACCTCTCAACGATTTCCACTATGAAATCTGTGTTACGCCAAGTTGTATCCTCTCGGCGTGGTGGTTCAGGATGCCATCCCTTCTGACCATAGAGGTTATTCATTGCATCAAAAAACGATTGAATTTGTGTTTCCACTCGGGCGTTAAATAGTTCTGGTGAAAACACCGGACGTTTCATTACCTACTCAGCCTCCCATGCAACTTTGCATTAGCAATCAGCTGGGAGCAAATCTTCTTAGCCACCAACTTCTGGCACTACATCGAGGAGGAACATCTCATCATCGACGACCTTTGGCTCTAAATCACCGAATGCTGCTGTAGGGCTAAGTCGAGTCGGTTCTGGTGATTTCCTGATTAGTACAAACTCTGGGCGTTGTTCGCCTATTTTGGCTTTAGCCCATTCATCGATGTTTACACCTTCATCTCTTGCCTGAGTGACCAAGGTACGAATCACTTCTTCGACACGAGTCTCTTCATCAATTCCTATTCGGAATTCCTTCTGCCGAGGTTCAACATCAACGATGATAGAGCGCCAAAAACCTTCTTCAGTGCTCAAATTGATTCACCCAAGTTGTGAGATGCGATGCATGCACTTTAACTTAACTCATGAAAAAAAGAAGCACCAAAGTTTATAGGGAAAATGTAATTGGAGCTAACAAGGCTATTGACGAGTGGAATTAATTTTTGATTGAGTACACTGGGAGTTTTATTCGGAAAAATGACAAGGCAGCCAGGTGTGACATCTTCCGCAACATCGCAGTTGATATTCAATAGTATTCGTCTCATCAACTTTGTTATTCATCGAGATACAACTATTCCATTGGATCGCACACCAATTGTACTTGTTACAGGTTCCAATGGGAGCGGAAAAACACTCATTTTAGATGCACTCTTACTGGCTATTGGCTTTGATTCTAAACGGTCTCAACGTCAGCGGAATTCTGCTTTTATTGGGCGCTTTGACAAACATGCCGAAATAGTGCTGGTTCTCAACAATTTCCGATTGGATGGACGGCGTATTCTTCAAAGTCCTGACAAGGAAATTAATCGGCTTCTTGACAAGGATAAGGTGTATATTCGACTTCGTATTCTGCCAAGTAATGTACTTTCCTATTGGATTAATGATAGACGAACTGCTGGTAATCGACGAATTTCACGACAAGATATTCGGCAGCTTTTCCAAGTAGCAGGTGTTTTTGGGCACACACCCTTAGCTGTAACAGAGGCAGAAACTTTGGATAGATTTGCCTCACAATCTCCACGCCGGAAGTTCGAGACTCTTCTCAGCGAGACTGGCCTAAAGGATTGGATGGAGAAACTGGAAGAAGCCCGTTTACTTGTCATCCAAGCCCAGGCTAATGTTACTCCTCTTCAACATCGTATTCGTCGTGAGGAACAGCGGCTTCAAGTTCTGAAGGCTGCCTTTGAAGCATACCAAAAAAAGCAACAATTGCAAGAAACACTTCGGAATCTTGTTATTGAGGCTGCTTGGGCAGAAATTGCCTACCGTGAGCAGCTGTTCAATCAGCTAAAATCCATGACAACTGCTTTGGAAAATGATCTAGAAACAGAACGCAATCAACTCAAGAAACTGAGTACACGTCGAACAGAACTTGATGAAAAAAGGCAGGATCTCCAAGCCAAACGGGCAACATTACGAGAAACCTTACAGTCCATCCGAGA
>JABXGU010000508.1 GCA_016550415.1 archaeon
ACAATGAGTTTCATGGCACTCCCAGTCATACCGTCACTCAAAATCACTGATAAAGGACTCATTGATGTGGATGAAATGAAAATCGTGCCAATAGTCCTTAGCTAATTGAGATTACTTGAGTGAAATTCAAAAAAATAGATGAAACCAAGAGATTTGTTGCCCAACTCCAAATGCTTTTTAGTCTCAATTCATTAACGACCAATAGACGGAGGACGAATCACAATGTCCTGGACAATTATTCTTGCACAACTTGCACCCCTATTCTTAGGCTTAGGAGCCGTTGCCTCCTTTGCTTGGTTCCTAGATAATCTGATGGGTGAAACTTATCGACCAGGCCAATCTGAAAAAAGTGACGAGGCTTCAGAGAAAGGTGATGTAAAAGTGGGTATCAGCTGGCGACGAGGTATAGTACGTCTCATTGGTCTTATTGGAATTCCTATGGGTGTACTTTGCTTCGTGTCATTAGTATCCATTATTCTCAACCCCTTTGCTACTCCATTTGGTGATCCTCTAACGCTTTTCCTTCTCGCCTGGATGGGAATAGCCCTTTTTCTAACACCCATAAACAAACTACCCTGGGCTGCCCTCATCGGGCTTGCGGCAGGCATTATCGCGGTCATTGCAGTTGTTGCTCTTGCACCTGTGATACCAGAATTCATTACTCAACAAATTCCTCTCAAATACATCCTAATAGGAGTTTTCATCCTTGTGGGAGTCATGGTCTTTAGCCTCTTCAAATGGGCGGAAAATCTTCTAGATCTCCTAACAACTGTGATGGGCTCTCGCCCCTTCTTACTCATCCTTTCCTTTGCTGCTATAGCTCAAGCAATTGCTCTTCCAGTGGTCTTCTTTCTCTTTGGTGGCGCAGGAGGCATCTTATGGTTCTTTATCCACTAGAACATATTTTACCCCTGAAAGTTTAGTGGAGGGGCGATTGGTAGGAAGAAGAGCCGAAAGAGGAGATAACCAGTACCAACGAGAAGATAGGTAAAAAACATAATGACACCTGTTCGTAGGAATTGGCCATAATTAATTGGTCGATTTTCTCTTTCAGCAACAGTCATTGTCATAACATTCTGAACAATCGCAATTGGGGTAAGAGCACCTCCTAACACAGCCCCAGTGATCAGAGAAGCCCAAATGGTTCCTGCGGTACCAGGACCAGAAATAAGTGCGAGATCTCTTGCAACGGGAATTAATGTTGCAGTAACAGGAATATTGTCAATAGCACCGCTTGTGAAGCCAGAAATCCATAACATAGTTATACTAGACAAAGCTGGATCGCCTCCAGTGATTTGGGCAACAACTATCCCGATATATGTAAGAACTCCGAATTCTTCCATAACCCCAACAATCAGAAAGAGCCCAATGAAGAAAAAGAGGGCAGTCCAATCGACTTCTCGGAAAATTCGATTAACGGGGATTCCACTAAGTAGTACAAATAGCAAAGCCATCACAAAGGCAACGACCCATGTCAAGCCAGCTGTTCCAAAGATGATAAAACCAATAATCATTACCGCAAAAAGAATAGCAGTGCGATAGAAGACATTACGATCTTCCACCATAGTCCAGGCATCTAAAGCCATTAAATCACTGACCCGACTTAATCGTGGAGTTGTGAAATTTCGTCGGAAGATTTGTAATGTAAAAAATACAGTAATCCCGAGAAGCATTAATCCTAAAGGGATCATATTCATAGCAAACCAGCCAAAATCGTATAGTGTTGCACCGGCAACAAGCATCGTCGGAACACTCGCTATCACTGTTGTGATTCCACCGACATTTCCACACATGGCTGTTGCAATCAGATGAGGTGTTGGATTTTGTTCAAGTGCATCACAAGCAAGAATCGTTAATGGTCCAATAATCAGAACGGTTGTGGCTAAGACTGTTGACATGAGAAATGTGATACCACAAAAAATCATGAGAAGCCTTCGTGGACTTCCTTTACTGAATCGAAGAGCTTTAACTGCAATGAACTGAAACAGTCCTGAATCCTTTGCAATTTCTGTAATTACCATTAATGCGAGAATGACTACAATTGTAGATAGGTCAACCCACTCTGCGAAAAAATGAGCGAATACTTCAGCATTAAAAATCGTCGGAAGATGTTCATAGATGCTTGCTTTTTCCATAAATAATAGATATTCTGTACTATCAATCGGAAATTGGTTGGCTAGATTAGTATAGAAAATAAATTGCCCAATTTGCCATGCAGGCCAGAGTTGAGCAAAATACACAATCGCGATAGAAGCACCAATGAGAGCAGCGATGGTATGGTCTGTCACGTCAAATGTAATGAGTAGAATAACGGCAATGAATATCAATATGATGAAAACCGCAGGCGGAATCATATTACTTCGTCCTGATCAGCCTGAAGGTTCAGGTCAGGTTGAAATGGTGGGGATAGTTTTCCTATCGATGATTCTCCACATAAGCTTTTCAGTGTGTTTCAAATAAATGACAAAGGAATCAAGGGAAGAGTGGGGGAGTAATAGGAAATACCACTAGCCGAAGTAGCATGTAAAGAGTGCTACAAGATAGATAGATGATTGTTAAGATGACTCCAGTAAAAAGGAACCGATTTCTTGGAAGGGGACGTTCTTCTTTTTCTGCGATTGTTACAGCAAGTACATTTGCGGCACTAGCGATTGGTGTTAAGCACCCTCCTAAGACAGCTCCTGCAAG
>JABXGU010000509.1 GCA_016550415.1 archaeon
CATCTTTTCAGGACAATCCATCGCCCTGGATCCTCTTTACGCAACATTCCTAATAGACTTCATAAACGCAATTTTGGGACCACCCTGGGGAAACCAAATTGTCGGGGCCCTAATCATCATCACTAGCTTAGGGGGTATCCTTGTCATCATCGGTTCAATCCTTTGGTATGCAGCAGGGTCTGGGATTTTTGCGACAATTGGTCGCATTATTGTTTCACTCGCTACCTTTTCGGCTTTCTTCTATGTAGCCATGGAGCTTCTAAACGCCTTTGCCCTCGGTATCTTCAGTCAACCTATTGATGTCATCTTAGCCTATTTCTTAGGTCTGGGGATTGGCTTCGCCAGTGTCATCATGATACTCATTGGGAACTTCATTGGAGCTGGACGCAAGAAGAAAGAACCAGCATCATATGAAGATACCAGTGAGGCCTAATCGCGTCTTTAAGTACTAATCCTTCTTCCTTTCATGTTTCAGAGTCTCTGGTACGATGAGTAAGACGATTAGGAACGCAAGGACATTCATTAGAAGGGCAAAGACCAAATTACTTCTCAACGTGAAGAATACAAACTGGACCAATGCTCCACCAATAATAGGTCCAAATGCCTGTCCAATCGAATTCGCTGTGGCAATCGTTGACATAGCACGACCACGGCGTTCAGCTTTGCTCAGATCAGCGGCAGCAGCATAACCTGCCGTGGAAATGAGTGGATAGAGAGGAATGAACCATAACAACATGGCAACAAATGGATCAAAGATAAACAAATACACCAACATAAACACGGCGTAGCCAGCAAATCCCGCGAGGATTACTGGTTTTCGTCCAATTCGATCACTACCATATCCTGCAGCCAGGGTGACACCTAACCCAAAGAGCGAAGCAAACCCATTAGCAATTCCAATCATTAAAGGTGTTCCCCCAATCTCTGATACTAAGTAGACTCCAAAGAAGTAGGCAAAACCATTCACACCAAGGCTGCTAATAGCCACAGCTGCAGCTAAAACCAAGAGAATCCAAGCTAGTGGTTTCCACCACGGTCGGGGAATAATATCTGATCCCGATGGAGCTTCTTCTGGTTGTGAAAAGCGAGTTGTCTGAGGGATTTCCCGGACAATGATACCGATCGTCAATGCTCCAGCAATAAACGCAATCCCACCAAGTACGAATAGGCCTGCCATGCCAATGAGAGTAAACAGAAATCCTCCTGTGAAAGCTCCCACAGACCATCCGACACTACTTGTTGCTAGTAATAATCCTACTGCGCCTCCCTTGAAAGTTCGTGCTTCCGTGAGGTAAGCATTCGCCATTGGAACTGCTGCGAGTGAGAATAAGTATGCAACGCAAGTGACAACGAGAAAAGTGAAGCTATCCTGGATAAAGATATACATAAAGAAACTAATGGCTTGAGCAATAAATCCAAGAATAATGAAGGGGAGGCGACGGTGCCATCGATCGGATAATGAACCCCAAAAGTATACACCCAATAACCCGATGAGAACAGGGAGTCCACCAATGAGGCCGATTAGGAGAAAAGCAGTTTCTCCAATCCCCGCAAAGAGATAGAAACTCCCAAACTGCCAAAAAATTGAAGCCGCGAAATGGTATAACGAAAATCCTAACAAAATACCCCAGATGTAGCGTTGGGGAACTTTGGAACCAGACAATGAATCGCTAATCTCTTCGCGACTACCCATACGCAGCCATGCCAGCATCCGGTTCAAAAAGATATGCCTCTCGACCATTTTCACCATTTACTTCCAATTTCCAATGATTTTTTATGACACAACTGAAGCCAACAAGATGTGACTACCAAAAAAACCAAGCAATCGGCCGATCTTGCCTCGGTTTCGCTAGCGACTCCCGAACGGATTCAGATATTTCAACGAGTGTTAATGCAGTGGTATCAGGAAAATGGACGAGACCTCCCCTGGCGGAGTACTCGCGATCCGTATCGAATTTTGGTCTCAGAAATCATGTTGCATCAAACCCAAGTCGACCGTGTGCTTCTCAAATATCACGAATTCCTTACCGCCTACCCAACATTCGAAGCTCTCGCTGCAGCACCTCTGGAAGAGGTTCAGCAATTGTGGCGTCCCCTTGGCTATAATTTCCGGCCAGGTCGGCTTCATAAAATCGCTAAAATCGTTGTTACTAGTATGAATGGCCGGCTCCCCAACACACTTGAGGAGCTTATGGCTTTGCCGGGAATTGGACGCTACACTGCAGGTGCGATTCTAAGTTTTGCCTTTCATATTGATGCCCCCATTCTTGACACCAATACCCAACGAGTCCTCAAGCGCTATTTTGGTATTTCAGGCGACCCATTCCGGATGCCCGCTAAAAACCAACTTTGGAAGCTTGCGGAGGAAGTGATTCCTCCCAGCAAAGGCTATATTTTTAATCAAGCCCTACTAGATTTTGGTGCCCTCCAATGCCCTGCTCGTACTCCACACTGCTCTTCTTGCCTTTTGCTTCAAAGTTGTCCTTATGGTAAAACACAGTTAAAGAAAAATTACTTAGGTGGTGCTCTGGGGTAATTGATGAACAATATACCCAAAATGACCAAAGCTAGACCAATAATGAAAGTAGGGTAGATGGGCTCATGGAGTAAGAGGAACGAGAAGAGAGTGCCGAAGACGGGGACTAGAGAGATAAAGACTGCAGATTTACTAGCGCCAAGGTTTTTTATTCCAAGGAAGTAGAAAAGGAATCCTAAGACGGTGACAAAAATTCCCATATAGAGGATGTTCAACCAGAAGGTCAAATCCACCATGAGGGGAAGGGTCCAAAACTGTTCAAACATAGCTCCAATAAAAAAGATGATTGTTCCAAAGAAAATCCCCATTGCAGTGGTTTCGAGGGAGGTCCGGTTCTTCATGACCGTTTTACCGAAGATGGAATAAAAGCCCCAGGTAAACATGGCGCAAATGAGAATGAGATTCCCAATCAAGTACTCAAATTGAAAAGCGAGTAGAGCTTGAATGCCAACAACGAACACAATTCCAAGGAAGCTGAATAGAAATCCGATATATCGCCATTTGGGGGTCAAGCGTTCGGAAAGAAGAATGAAGGCCAGCAGACTCACTGTAACCGGATTTATGCCAGCAATAATAGATCCTTGGGCTGCCGTCGTGAACTGCATGCCAATGAGGAAGAGTATGCCGTACCCAAAGATGCCAATCAGTCCTAACAAAAAGAAGCGTCCGATATCTCGTGCAGTGTAGGTTTTCATTGATTGTGGTTGAGTGGCTAGCATCAAGGGGAGGAAAATCAAGCTTGCAGTGAAGAAGCGAAAGAACCCGACTGTCATGGGAGGGGCTACGGTGACAACGATTTGGGCTGACACCCAGCTTCCCCCCCAGAAAATCATCGCTAGAATAAGCAGAATGTAGTATTTCACGACACTGAGATTCAATTTAGGGGTGGCTCCTCGAAGTGAAGCCACACTTAACCTTGTGGGCTAAAAAATGAATGGATTCGACAACCTACTCGTCAAAGAGAGTTGTCTGATATGAACTAAGTCTGCGTCTTGACTGCGGATTGACGGTGCTCCGTTGCATCCAGGGACGGCTGGGGTGCTTCTCTAATGTGAAGGTGTCAGTGGTGTTCTGACGATGATGGTGGATGAGCACGTGAAACCGATGGCGAGCCGCTTGACCGATTCGGAGGGGCGGCTTTGACTCGCGCTTGGGGGCATCGGCACTGGCAACGACAGCAACTTGATGAGTAAAAGCGAGTTGTTTTATGTGTGCAGCAAGCTGGGCACGGCGGAAGACACGGGGATCGGTGACGGAGTCTAGCGCTGCTGATGTGTATGTGTCGCCTTCTTCTTCCTCTTGTACGAGGTGTGTAAGACCATTGATGAACAGAATCGGGGCGTCGAATCCATGAATCGTGTTTGGTGCTTCGCCGAGGAGTGATAACAGTTGGTCTGTTGTAAAGGCACGCGCGATGTGAAGTCGTTGCAGATGAGTAGTAGGGGCTGCTGAAAGGGATGCGGTTTGGAGCTTGTTGAGGATGTTGTCTGGACGAATTTTGTTGTTGGCATCGATGAC